>CAZOGA010000142.1:0-3366 GCA_964579095.1 uncultured Desulfurellales bacterium | reverse complement strand
TGTTTTCTGTGAAAAGAAAAAACATTGGATGCTTATAAAGTTATTTAAACAAAGAAAAAAAACGGGAAAGAATCCATTTGGATCTTTCCCGCACCTGAAAATTAAATTACTTAACCTCTGCTTCTGCTCCAGCTTCTAATAATTTAGCTTTAACACTCTCTGCTTCTTCTTTAGACACCTTCTCCACAACTGCTTTAGGCGCTTCATCCACAACTGCTTTAGCTTCTTTCAATCCTAACTTTGTTATTTCTCTTACAGTTTTGATAACTTGTATCTTTTTGTCGCCTATTGACTTTAAGATAACATCAAATTCTGTCTGCTCTTTAGCTTCCTCTGCTGCAGCGGCAGCAGGTGCAGCGGCTGCAGCGGCAGCAGGTGCAGCGGCGCTTACGCCAAACTTGTCCTCTAACTCTTTCACAAATTCAGACAGTTCAATAACCGTCATATTCTCAATAAAACCAACAACATCTTCTTTCGTTATATCCGCCATTCTATATCCTCCTTAGGCATTCTCTTTTTTCTTTTCTTCAATAGCTTTTAAAGCATACATCAACTTTCTAATATTTCCGGCTAAAACATTCACAAATCCTGTCGCAGGAGCATTAAGCGTGCTCAGCAGCATAGACAATAATACTTCTTTGGAAGGTAATTTACTAAGCTGTTCTATCTGGTTTGCATCTATAATTTTACCATCCAAGACTCCAAATTTAATCTCTAACTTTTTGTGCTCTTTAGCCTTTTCAATAAGCACTTTAGCAAGAGCTACAGGATCTTCAGAAGTAATCGCAAACGCATTAGGACCGGCAACAGAATCTGAAACCTTCTCCCATTCGCTGTCTTTAATGGCTTTTTTGAAAATATTATTCTTTATAACGTTAAACGTAGCATTAAATGACTTTACACTGTTTCTAATACTCTCCATCTCTGCTACCGTTAATCCGGAATAATCCGCTGCGAACATAGCTTTAGAATCATTAAGCTTTTCAGACAGTTTTTGGGAAAGTTCTATCTTTCTTTTTCTTTCCAACGCACCCCTCCTTTCTTTAGGCGGATCAAAGGGCAAAATTAGCCTCAAGCAGGCAATATTAAGGCTGAATAACCGCCCGCTCTCTTTGACCTATTTATTTTTTTATGTAAACATCACATTGATTGCAAATCTATTTTAACACTTGGAGAATGAGTAGCAGATAGGTAAAATGACTTTATATATCTACCTTTACTGGAAGCAGGTTTTGCCTTTAAAATAGCATTATAAACCGCCGTTATATTCTCATTCAATTTCTCATCATCGAAAGATTTTTTTCCTACGCCGACGTGTATATTTGAAGTTTTGTCAACTCTAAACTCCACCTCTCCGGCCTTGGCTCTCTTTACAGCATCAGCAATATTGGGTGTAACGGTTCCTATTTTCGGATTAGGCATAAGCCCCCTCGGACCCAATATTCTACCCAATTTGCCAACAACACCCATCATATCCGGCGTCGCTATCACCTTATCAAAATCAAGCCATCCCTCTTTTTGAATCTTCTCCGACATATCCTCGGCACCTACAAAATCAGCACCGGCATCTTCCGCTTCTTTTGTTTTCTCACCTTTTGCAAAAACCAAAACACGCACAAGCTTTCCTGTGCCGTTGGGCAGGCTTACAGTTCCCCTGACAAGCTGATCAGAATGCCTCGGATCAACGCCTAATTTCATATGCAGTTCAACTGTCTCATCATACTTCGCATATGCTATATCTCTCAAAATTTTAATAGATTCTGCCAGCGGATACTCTTTTAATCTATCATATTTTTCCAAAGCACTTGAATATTTTTTACCCCTTTTCGCCATCTCAAACCTCCTGGCTCCCACAAAATATTTAAATATATGTGGTACATATTTTTGATTTTAAAATTCTTCTACTTCAACACCCATATTCACAGCAGTGCCTGCAACTATCTTCATGGCTGCATGTACATCATCGGTGTTTAAATCCGGAATTTTTATTTTTGCTATCTCCTCTAGCTTATTTTTGGGCAGCTTGCCCACCTTCACCTTTAACTGATCGCCGGAACCTTTTGATAAACCAAGTGATTTTTTTATAAGCACGCTGGCCGGAGGTGTTTTTGTAATAAAATCAAAAGACCTGTCTTTGTATACTGTGATCACAGCAGGTATAATCATATCACCTTTATCACGTGTTACATCGTTAAATTTCTTAACAAAATCCATAATATTAACACCGTGCTGCCCTAATGCCGGACCTACGGGCGGCGCCGGAGTCGCCTTTCCTGCTTCTATTTGAAGTTTAATCTGAGCCATAACTTCTTTAACTGCCATAAAATGCTCCTTTATTCCACTTTTTCTACTTGATTATAATCTAACTCAACCGGGGTTGATCTTCCAAATATGCTTATCAAAATTTTAAGTCTGCCCTTATCTATATCAACCTCTTCTATTGTACCCGTAAAGTTGGCAAACGGACCGTTCAAAACTCTAACAGATTCATCTTCCTTGAATGACACGGATAATCTCGGCGCTTTTTTCGAGCTTTCCATTTTCTCAAATATGGTCTTCATTTCCGCATCTTCCAACGGAATAGGATGGTTCTTAGATCCGACGAAACCTGAAATGAATGACATTTTTTTAATTACATTGTAAAGCTTATCACTCATTTTAGCTTTAATAAATACGTAGCTTGGATAAAGACACTTCTTTACTGTTTCCCTCTTACTCTTCTTTAGCTCTATCACCTCTTCAAAAGGTACAAAAACATCCTCTACGCTGTCGGTCAAAGACTCAGCATCAAGTTTATTTTCAAGCATAGCCTTAACCTTTTCTTCATATCCAACTTGAGTATGTAGGGCATACCACTTAAAATCGCTCATTTAAACCCCGTTATATATAAACTTTACATAAAAATAGATTTTAAGCCTAAAGATAGCAAATAATCAAGAACACTCAATAGAACGGACACAAACACTACGAGTGCCAAAACAGATATAGTAGCCGATACAACATCACGCTTACCCGCCCAAACTACCTTTTTAAACTCTATTTTTACTTCTTCTAAAAAACCCGTTACTTTTTTTATCATAATAATATGGCAGGCCAGGGAGGACTCGAACCCCCAACAAACGGTTTTGGAGACCGCCGCTCTACCAATTGGAGCTACTGGCCTATTTTACCTCTTTATGTATAGTATGTTTTTTACAAAATGGACAATATTTATTAAATTCCAACTTATCTCTATTTTTCTTCTTATCCTTGGTTGTTGTGTAGTTTTTTCTTTTGCATTCGGTGCATGCAAGCTGTACTATTTCACGCATAACATAATCCCCTATTCAATAATCTCGGTTACTACACCGGCACCTACTGTTTTGC
>CAZOGA010000141.1:0-3375 GCA_964579095.1 uncultured Desulfurellales bacterium | reverse complement strand
GACAACGCTTCAATGGTAATTGCGTCAAGCAGGTGTGTTTTGGCTTTATTTAACAGCATCATCTCTTCGTCTTCTACGCCGGCTTTAATTCTTTCTGCAGCAGCCTGTGCATCCTTTAAAATATTTTCTTTCTCTTTCTCGGACATAGAAGAAAATGTTTTAATTATGGATTCAATTTCCGTATTCAATTTAGAAAGACGTCTTTCTACCTCAGCAAATAATTTCTCGGCTTCATCTTTAGACTTCTCGGCTTCCTGTTTATTTTTTACTATACTTTCCTGCCGATTTTTGAAAAAACTTACAATAGGTTTCTTTAGATAATAGTAAAGTATACCTGCAAATATGATAAAATCTATAACCCTCCACAGCATATGTGCCCCAACTTCACCTTCTGCAGCAAACGATACAGCCGGCAGCAGTAAAACACAAAACAGTGCTAATATATACTTCTTCATAATACTACCCGACCAGCCTGTTATATATGAGATTAGAAATTTCATTACCGAGGTCTCCTGTATTTTTTAACTCTTTTTCTATTGTTCTGCTAATTTCCTTTCTTTTTGTCTCTATAATCTCTCTTGCATTTTCAGTTTCTTTCTTTAACAGGGAATTTTTTTGATTGAGCGCATCTTCCATCGTTTTATTATAACTTGCTTTTGCACTTGCTTCCGCCTCTGAAAGTTTAGAAGCGTATTCCCTCTCTCTATCCTTAATTAATGTGTAAATACTGCCGCTATCTTTGTGCAAGTCGTCTATTATTTTTTTCCTTTTTGCTATATTATGCAGAATAGGCTTATAAAGAATAATATCTAATATAAATAACAGAATTAAAAATCCTATCATTTGTACGAAAATAGAAGAATTCAAATCTACACTAATCATTCAGCTAACCTCCAAAGTTAAAATTTCAGTAAAAATTTCGCGTTAATCTATCATAATTGAGCGCTAAATGTCAATATAAAGTTATTTAACTACGACAAGTTTTGTGTATTTGCTTATCTCTTCGAAAAAAGGCGCTATTTCTCCGCCTACTAATGATTTTTCTATAGGCCCTCTTTCATCCTGCGGTATTATTATAGTATATATATCGTTATGCCGCTTCACATATTTTAATATTTCCTCTGCGGTTTTTCCTTTCAAAATCACCTTTTCTATATTAATATCTTTATTGATCTGCTTTGCTCTATTTTCTAACTTCTCAAATATTACTTTATCTATGTGTTTGAATCCTATTTCTGCATCAGTTCTTGCTTTTGTGTAGCCTGATAATCCGGTAGAAAAAAAATCTGTATCTAACACCAATAATATTTTTAATGTACTGCATTTAAATTTCTCATATAGATCTACGGCTTTTTCTAAGGCAACTTCGCCAATTTTAGAACCTTTTGCTACAAGCACCAAGCTTCTGCATTCTTTTTGTATATCCATATTATCAACCTCCAATCAACAGCCATACCGTTGCTATGGCAACAGATATAATCATCACGGGCATGCCTACCTTAATAAAATTATTAAACGTCATAGGAAAACCCGACCTTTCTGCAAATCCCGCTGTGACCACATTCGCACTTGCTCCAATCAGCGTCCCGTTTCCACCGAGACACGCTCCGAGTGATAATGCCCACCAAAGCGTATTGCCGGCGTTCGGAACTGTCGCTGATAAATAGGCTACTACAGGAAGCATGGTTGCCGTAAAAGGAATATTATCCACAAAAGCACTTGCTATTGCGCTTACCCATACAATAAGTATTATGGATAGTACTAAACTGTTTCCTGCCAAATCTTTGACCCACGTTGCAATCATTCCTATAATGCCGGTTTCTTCTGCACTGCCTACTATTATAAACAGCATCATAAAAAATACCAAAGTAGGCCACTCTACCTCTTTTTCCAATACATCAACAATATCAACGCCGCTCAAAACAAGCAGTGCGGCTGCACCGGTCAAAGCTGCAACAGATGGTTCCATATGAAGTATTCCGTGTGTTATAAAAAGCAGTATGACAAACAATAGTATAAACAGCGAATTTTTTAATAATTTTTTATCGGTGATTTTATATTCTTTACGCAGTCTTTTGATTAAACCGCTCACATCATCTATTCTGCCTTTTTTATACTCTTTTCCATAATATAATTTCATTATAAATACGCTAATTATTAGGATAATAAATATAACCGGGGTTAGATTAAACACAAACTGATTGAATGTCAAATGTGCATATGAGCCTATCATAATATTGGGGGGATCGCCGATAAGTGTTGCCGTTCCGCCAATATTAGATGCCAGCACCTCAGGCATAAGCAGACTGAATGGACTAATATTTAATATTAGGGCAATTTCAATGGATATGGGAGCCAAAAGCAGCATTGTTGTAACATTATCTAAAAATGCACTTGTTATGGCTGTCACAAACATTAAAATTACCGATAAAGCAAACACGTTCCCTTTAGACAGCTCATAGGATTTATATGCAAGCCATTGGAACACACCGGTTTTTTTCATAACACCCACTATGATCATCATTCCCATAAGCAGAAATATTACATTGAAATCTATGGCTTTAACCGCTTCATCGAAAGAAATAATAAAATAGTTTTCGGAAAAATTGCCAAGTGTATAAGAAATAAAAAGCAACAGACTGGCACCGGTTAATGCAGCCAATGTTCTATGCATTACCTCGAGCGATATAAGCGCAAAAATTGATATCAAAATTATTAGAGATATCCAAAATGCCGGCGTTACCACACGCTGTAGTGTGTGATTATAAGATACTGCATATATTGTATTTCCCGCTCTATCTTTACTCTTTAATATATTCTGCAGTTTTATGGTTTCCGTTTTATATGTTGTCTTTTTGAATTTTAAATTAATATTATTTATTTTTATATTGTCAGGCAGGTTTGCTTCCATCACGTAGCTTCCATTTGATGCAGTTTTTACATGGGCAACGTTTTTATTGTTAACAATAAGGTTTACGTGAACTTCATTTATACCCTCTCCGTGCTCATTTTTTATAAATCCACTTGCGTCTATTGCTGCGGAATATGCAGCACTGCTTAAGAAAAAGCACAATAATGTAAATAAAACTATTTTTTTCACTTTTGTGCTCTATTCAAAATATCATCTAAATCTTTTTTATCTTTAAATTCCATCTCTATTTTGCCTTTTTTACCGGTATATTTTATCTGCACTTTCCTTTTGAAAACGGCAAAAAAATCGCTCTCATAATTTTTATAGTAATCTTCCTGCTGTTTTTGATATACTATTTTTTCAGCGTCTCTAACACTTAAGTTTTTTTTCTTTATCTTTTCTGCAAGAATTTTTTGCGCGTTTTTATCTTTTACCGACAGTACAGATCTCGCATGCCCTGCTGT
>CAZOGA010000140.1:0-3388 GCA_964579095.1 uncultured Desulfurellales bacterium | reverse complement strand
ATAAATTTTAAATTAAGGAAGCAAGAAAGACAAAGATAATCTTAAAGCGCTTATTATGCCTATTCACAAATCAAGGAAGAAAGGAACATTGTGAATAAGCATAATAAGCGCCTAAGCTGACAGTGCTGATAATTTTTGCGAAAAGGTCAATGAATATGTAATTATACAGATTAAAATTTTCTAATTGATACCGAGTATTTTGCAATTCTATAATCCAATTGTCTTATAGTAAATCCGAGCAGGCGCGCCGCTTTTGATTTTACGTATCCCGTCTGATTTAATGCCTTTTCAATTTGCGCTTTTTCTATATCTTCAATTGCAGAGGGCACATCTTTGTATATATCTTTGCTTATTTTCTGCTTTGTTTGTATTTTTTCTGTTATATATGACGGCAGATCCTTTGGTTTAATTTCCTCATCATTCATCACAATCAGTCTTTCAACCGTGTTTTCCACTTCTCTGATATTCCCGGGCCAATCATAATTTATTAAATATTTCATAGCATCATTGGAAAATGCTATGCGTTTTTTATAGCGCTTGAATAATTGTTTAGCAAAAAAATCTATCAAAACCGCTATGTCGTCCCTTCTGTTTCTTAAGGGCTGTATAAAAATAGGTATGATGTTTAATCTATAATATAGATCCTCCCTAAATTTTCCCTGCTTTATCAGCCTTCCTAATTCTTGATTCGTTGCTGCAATAATCCTTATATCTATAGGTATAATTTCTTCCGATCCTAATCGTGATATCTCTCTATCTTGTATAACATTAAGTAGTTTAGCCTGGAGTGTTAAGGGCATATCGCCAATCTCGTCCAAAAACAGCGTTCCCTTAGCAGCCAGTTCAAACTTTCCCTTCTTCTTAGATACAGCGGAGGTAAAAGCTCCTTTTTCATAACCGAATAGTTCAGCCTCCAGCAGATTTTCTGGTATTGCCGCACAGCTGATAGTTACAAACGGCTTATCTCTTCTTGAGCTTAGATTGTGTATAATTTTTGCAATAAGCGTCTTGCCTGTACCGCTTTCGCCCGTTAAAAGAACAGTCGAATCAATTAGTGCAGTTCTCTTTATAACTTTTTTTATATCGCTAATTTGTTTTGATGTGCCGATAAGTGCATTGATCTGATCATTCCCTTTATCTATCTTTCCAAGCAATATTTCTCTCTCATCCTGCCAATATTGTCTTTCCTCTGCCATTCTGTCATACATCTTTTTGGTTAAGCCTATTAATGTGCCGATTGTGGATAAGATTTGAATAGCATTTTCATATGAAAAGTCCCTTGTTTTTTCCTTATATACACTTAGGACTCCGAATTTTTCCCCTCCAACCTTAATAGGCACTCCTATAAAAATCGCATTATCCTGAAATTTATCTATTAACTTGATCTTATTGAGATATTTTGGATTATCTTTTAAATCATAAAGTACTGCGGGTACATCATTTTTAAATATATTTCCTATTATACCCTCCCCCTTCTTGAATATACCCCTGGAATACTCCCTTTTCGTTAACCCGAAGCTTTGATTTATCTTCAGTTCAGATGTTTTAACATCATACAAAGCTATGAACGACACAGGCACATTCCAATAAGAATACAGCACCTTTAATATCTCTTTTAAAGAACCTGCAAAATTGCTGTTTCTGCTCAATATCTTGCTTGCTTCATATATGATACTTAGAGATCCTTCTTTTATGTTTATCTTCCTATTTAATAACATAACACATTTAGAATACAAGATTGTTAACAAAAATGCAAACAATATACGTTTTATTTTATTTTATTTTGTAAAAAGGCTATTCTTACAACATTGGAATAGTCTTCGCTATAATAAAGCGGTAAAAAAAGGAGGCTTTTATGACGTCTAATGGAGTTATTAAAAAAATTGAGGAAGAGGGAATTAAGATCGTTGACCTCAGGTTTGTAGATTTTCTTGGAGTGTGGCAGCATTTCAGTGTACCCGCGCATGTTATAGAAGAAAAAGTTTTTGAAGAGGGATTGGGATTTGACGGATCATCAATCAGGGGATGGCAGGCAATCGATGAAAGTGACATGCTTGTTATACCTGATCCCGAAACTGCATTTGTTGATTCTTTCACAGAGGTTCCCACGCTAAACATAATATGTAACATTATTGACCCAATCACTAAGGAACATTATGGAAGACACCCGAGGTTTATAGCTCAAAAAGCGGAAGAATATCTTAAATCAACAGGTTTAGCTGATACGGTTTATTTTGGACCGGAACTTGAATTTTTTATTTTCGATGATGTAAAAATGAAGGTTGATTCCAACAAAAGCTTTTATGAGGTAGATTCAGCTGAAGGCATATGGAACTCGGATAGAGATGAAGATCCGAACCTTGGCTATAAAATCAGACACAAAGAAGGATATTTTCCGGTAGCTCCGTTGGATAGTCTTCAGGATCTAAGAACAGAAATGGTTTTGGAACTTGAAAAAGCCGGTATTGAGGTTGAAGCACACCATCATGAAGTTGCGACGGCAGGACAAACTGAGATAGATATCAAATATGCTCCAATTGTCATGCAGGCAGACAATGTTTTAAAGTTTAAATATATCGTGAAAAATACCGCTCTTTTATATGGTAAAACGGTAACATTTATGCCTAAGCCGCTGGCTGGAGACAATGGAACGGGTATGCATATACATCAGAGTTTGTGGAAAGACGGAAAACCGCTGTTTGCCGGAAACGGATATGCCGGTATGAGTGAAATGGGGATGTATTATATGGGCGGCATTTTAAAACATGGAAAAGCCTTAGCTGCGTTCAGCAATCCCACAGTCAATTCATATAGAAGACTCGTGCCTGGATTTGAAGCTCCCATTAACCTTGCATACTCTTCAAGAAACAGAAGCGCATCACTGCGTATTCCCATGTACTCCTCATCACCGAATGCAAAGAGAATGGAAGTGAGATTTCCCGACCCAAGCTGCAATCCCTATTTAACATTTTCAGCTATGCTAATGGCTGGATTGGATGGAGTATTGAATAAAATAGATCCGGGTGAGCCTCTTGATAAAAATATTTACGACCTGCCTCCTGAGGAACTGGCAAATGTTCCAAAAATGCCGGGCAGTTTAACCGAGGCATTGAATGAGCTAGAAAAAGATTATGAATTTTTACTTAAGGGTGATGTATTTACAGAAGATGTTATAAAATCATGGATTGATTACAAGAGAGAAAATGATATAAAATATATAAATTCCATGCCGCATCCTGCAGAATTTATGCTCTATTATGACATCTAATTAAGCAATTTACGGGGTCAAAATTTGGCCCCGTTCATTTTTTAAGTTTTATGAGACCACTGCACAATGTATAGTTTCTTATCAAGTTCTTGAAACGAATATGAATTTTAGACAAATTTT
>CAZOGA010000139.1:0-3417 GCA_964579095.1 uncultured Desulfurellales bacterium | reverse complement strand
CTAAAATTCATATTCGTTTCAAGAACTTGATAAGAAACTATATATTATGCAGTGGCCCCACAAAATATTTTTCCAGCCGCTTTTTTATATATGTTTAAGCGGAAAAATTTCATAAGAGCTGATAGTAATTGTGTACTTAGATATCAGCTCCCTAAACCCAACATTAAAAATCCTGTCACAATTACATTAGAAAATCAACTTAGGGCGCGTAAGGCCGGTTATTTAAAAGACTTTTGCGGCACTAAAAATTATGTTATAATAAACAAATTTTTTTGGAGGAGTAAATGGAAAATAAAAAAGCACAAGCAGGAGATAATGTAAAAGTACATTATACCGGAAGATTTGAAAATGGAGATATATTTGATAGTTCCCTCAACAAAGATCCTCTTGAGTTTACGCTTAAACAGGGCCAAATGATACCTGGCTTTGAAGAAGCTGTTGTAGGCATGAAAAAAGGGGAAACTAAAAGCGTAACAATAGAGCCTGAACAGGCGTACGGTGCATATAGAGATGATTTAGTACTGAAGATTAAAAGAAATAATTTTCCTTCAGATATCGATCCTGAAGTAGGCCAGAAACTACAGATGGGTCAGCAAAACGGCGAGCAGGTTGTGGTAACCGTGACTGGATTTACAGATGATGACGTTACACTGGATGCAAACCATCCTTTAGCAGGTAAAAACCTTGCTTTTGATATTGAGCTTGTAGATATAACATAAATTTAATGCATATAAAATAGGAATGACGCCGGCGATAGAAATTGAACCTACGGCCTGCTGATTACGAATCAGCTGCTCTGCTCCTGAGCTCGCCGGCATATTTTTAAGCATTCTAAATAACATTGCATATTTATCAAGGCGGGAAGAGTGTTTTAGTAATGCTTCAATCTTCTCTTAGCATATCAGATTTTTACGAAGGAGTTTAGTTTTGTCAGTTTCAAATGTTCTGCTGTTGACATTTACAGCTGTAATGCATATTATTTAGAAATGAACGATATATCTGAATTGCTCATATTTTCTGCCTTTGTGCTTTTATTTTTGGAATTATTTATTACAAGCAACGGTGTTTTTGCCGGTATAGGTATTCTGTCTTTTCTGATAGGTAGTTTTTTGTTGTATTATGCTGCTCCCGTTATGCCGCATATGTTTCTGCGTGTAATACTGCCGGCTTTCACAGTGTTAAGTGTGCTTGTTGTTGTGCTGATTGTTTTGGGATATAAATCACAGAAAAAGAAACTGAAGATGGGCAGGCATATATTAATAGGCGAGATTGGTGTGTGCAGGCAGCTTATAAAGCAGGATAAAGCAGGGCAGATTGAGATTAACGGGGAGCTGTGGAGCGCTTATTCGGATTTTGATATTAAAGTCGGGGAGAAAGTTAAAATTGTGAAACAGGATACTTTAAGACTCACCGTAAAGCCTTTAAAAAGGAGTAAATAGTTATGACGGGCAATTCTTTGTTTTTCGCTGTTTTATTGGTAACAATAATTATTGTCGTGTTGAATTCCGTGAGAATTATAAGAGAATATGACAGGGCTGTTGTTTTCAGATTGGGACGTGTTCTTGATATAAAGGGTCCCGGATTAATATTGCTGTGGCCTCTGATCGATAGAATGGTTAAGATTACTTTGAGGCTGATGACATTGGATGTGCCGCCGCAGGATGTTATCACTAAAGATAATGTAACAATAAAAATAAGCGCTGTTGTCTATTTCAAAGTTGTAGATCCGCAAAAATCCGTAATTCAGGTAAATAATTATACATATGCCATATCTCAGTTTGCGCAGACAACGCTGAGGAGTGTATGCGGGCAGGCGGAATTGGATAAGATTCTCGCTGAAAGGGAGAAACTAAATATTGAGATTCAGGAAATATTGGATAAACATTCTGATGCCTGGGGTATTAAGGTGACAATTGTGGAGATCAAACAAATAGATCTGCCGCAGGATATGCAGCGCGCTATGGCAAGGCAGGCTGAAGCGGAAAGGGACAGACGAGCTAAAGTTATCAATGCGGAAGGTGAACTGCAGGCTGCAGAAAAATTAAGAAAAGCGGCGCAGATCATATCTGAATATCCTCAGGCGCTGCAATTGAGATATTTGCAAACACTAAATGAAATATCGTCCAAAAACAACGCTACTACGATATTGCCTATCCCGTTGGACATGATACGCGAGATAGGTTCAAATATGGCAAAAAATATATCGGATGAAATTAATAACAATGATAAACATGCGGAGCATGATAAAACACAGTAGTGCAGACAGACACTATTTTCATACGTTTTTCGCAATTAAAGGAAATTCATTATGTATATAATTGACGTTTTGGCTGTTGGGGTCCTGCAGGCGAACTGCTATCTGTTTTGCGATTGCAAAAGTAGAGAAACAATAATTATAGATCCCGGAGATGATGCAGAAAAGATAATAGATGTTATAGAAACAAATAGTTATCATCCTATAATGATAGTTGATACGCACTATCATTTTGACCACATATGTGCGAATAGAGCGTTATGCGAAGAGTATAGCATACCCATAGCTATAGGAGAGCAGGATGCTGAATGTTTAAGGAATTCTCATAAAGATGCACTTGCATTTATGATAAATTGTATTCAGTCTCCTGATGCAGATATGTTTTTAAAAGAAAATGATATGATAAAAACACAGAATTATGAATTCAATGTTATCGAGACGCCGGGACATACCAAAGGCTCAATTTGTTTATACTCAAAGAAAGAACAGATATTATTCAGCGGAGATACACTGTTTTTTGAATCTATAGGCAGATGGGATCTAAAGGGCGGGAATAAGAATACTTTATTAAGAAGTTTAGATAAACTGTTGAGATTAGACGAAAGAACAACTGTTTACCCTGGACACGGTCAGACAACAACAATAGCACATGAAAAATATAATAATCCGTTTATAAAACAAAAACCATAGGTTTAAACCTATGGTTTTTGTTAATTTAGATTATTCTTCTACGTGAATAGATTCTGTAGGACAAGATTCTGCAACTTCTTTGATCTCATCTATAGAAGCACCTTCAGGATTTTTAACCGAAGCTTTACCATCATTCATTTCGAATACATCCGGTAAAGAATCAGCACAAACTTCGCAACCTATACAGGTTTCTTGATCAACCCAAACTTTAGCCATAACAACACCTCCGAGAGTTTTTCTAATTAAAAAACAGATATCTTTTATTATATTAGACTTTTTATGTCAAGTAAAAATTGGATTTCCAGCAGTAGGGCAATGATCCACTCAAGCTGTAAAGTTTATGAAAAAACAATAAATAATAAAGGGTTTAAATATGTATAGCAAAAGTTATTATGCTTTGGCATTTGACCTTACGCAAAAATTATCAGCACTGTCAGCTTAAGCGCTTTAAGATTATCTTTGTCTTTCTTACT
>CAZOGA010000138.1:0-3448 GCA_964579095.1 uncultured Desulfurellales bacterium | reverse complement strand
CGTTTATCAGCCGCAATGGCGCACAGGTTGACTTTGTTCAACTTTATCATTGTGGGTTGTATGGTAATTATCCCTATGAGCAGAAGGTCTTTATAGACAATCTCTGCACAATGCCTCGTGCTTTAGTTAGTTTTATTGATGCTTATCAAGATAAGCCCGAACAGTTGATTGATTTTTTTAGGAGATAAAAGGTACAGGAATAATTTGCTGAGCGTTAATTAGGGAGTAAAAATGGATTTTAAAGAAAAATATAAAAAGATAATGAAGCGGTATAAAAGATTACCGCTAACCGAAAACAGAAAAGTTGAAGTATATAATTTACGCGAGAAAGGCTTATCTATTGAGGAGATAAGTAATAAAACAGGTGTAAGCAAGTATTCTATAAGAAAATACCTGCAAAGCAAATTTGGTAAGCGAAATGGATATAAACCGTTAAGCGAAGATGATAAGAATAAGATATACGATTTATATAAAAAGAATTTGACTGTTAAACAAATATGTGATGAAACAGGTGCATCCGAGTGGTTAGTCCGGAAATACCTGCAAAGCAAAGTCGGCAAGCGAAATGGAGGTAATAAAAAGTTTACTAAAGACATTATTAAGCAAATGGTTAATATGCACAAATCCGGTGTGCACGTAAGCGAAATAGCGAAACATTTTAATACAAATACAAATTATGTTCGTCGCTTGTTAATGAATACTGAGATAGAAGGGTATGATTATTATAAATATAGCGGTGGTAAAAAATATGGCGGCGGCAGAAATAATAATCTTGTAAATTTGAGAATGGAAAATAGATATCTTTTCTACAAAACTCAAACTGCGCTCGGTGTTTCATTCGATGAAGTCCAAGAAAAGCTTAATAAAATAGAGGAAAAATATAGAAACATGTGATGATTATGCGTTTATTACATTGACTTCTTCCTCTCCCTAAAGGAAAAGGAGGAAGTCAAGTCTGGAGGTTTTTGAGTTTTTAATGCGTAGGTTTTATTTATTTTTTCTTATTCTTCTATTGCTATTGCTTGTGCCGACTTCGTATTCGGCTAATCTTGACGAGTGTTTTGAGTATGCAGGCAAATCTTTCAGCATCTCACCTGTTCTTTTAAAGTGCATCGGAACGGTTGAGTCAGGATTAAATCAGAATGCTCGCAATAAAGACTCTGATGGAACTATAGATGTCGGCATTATGCAGATAAATTCATCCTGGATAAAGACAATAAGTTGGGGTAATTGGGTAAAGGCAAAGACAGACGCCTGCTATAATATATACGTAGGGGCGTGGATTTTGTCTAAATGTGTTAAACGATACGGCTACACATGGAGAGCTGTCGGGTGTTACAATGCGGGGTTAAACGGTGGCAAAAGCAAACATTATGTTTCAAAGGTTTATCTTACATACCTTAAAAAATATTATTATGCAGAACATAATTGAACCTATCCGGCAAATAGGCGACCTGTATAATATTGAGAATAACGAACTGAAAGATATTGTGGAAATTTCTTTTAGAGAATCAATATTAAGTTTTTATGGGTGCGACTCTGATGTTTACTACGATAACAATAATCTTGAAGTTTTTATTTATAAAGAGCCTAATAATGCGCCGATTAAACTTAATCTGGAAAATATACCGCAGAATTTTATTTGGGTTTTTAAAAAACGCCTGTTAAATAGGCTTGCTTTGATAAAAGAATCATCTTTATATAATGCAATTAAACATATTAGAGGGAATATTATAGACGGATATTTATCGGAAAAAAAAGACACGTATTACATTGTAACAATGCCGAATATTCCTCAGGAAATTGTAGGCATCCTGCGTTACTCCGATAGAATATCTAATGAGTATCCGCAATTTAATAAACACTATTTTTTTTCGGTTCTGAAGGTAGAAATCATCTATTTTGCAGGCAAACCGAAATTATCGGTTTTTTTATCAAGGAAAAACAAAAGACTTGTTGAAAAACTAACGGAGAAAACGTTTTACGAAGAGGAAGGCATCAGTCTAAACTGTAAATGTATAAGAAGAATGCCCGGTAAATATGCACTAATTAAAACCAATATGAGAATACCGAATAAGGTTGTGGAATATGTTAGTCAAAATCTTAATAATGAAAAAATCGCAATCAGGAGAAAAAATAATGCTCTTTAAGAAGAAAAAAAAGCCAAATAGGACTTTATTGGGCTCGGGATATGATTTAAAAGATACTCAGAAAAAAATACAGAAACTCTATTTGCCTGATGATCACAGAAAGGGACACTTCTGGTGTTTCGGCACCACACGTAGCGGTAAAAGCTTGAGTGTTGACGCACTTGTTCACACACCGGACAGCTGGAAGCGTATAGGCGACATAAAGGTAGGCGATAAGGTTACTACTCCAGATAACGGCGTAGCAACGGTTACAGGCGTATTCCCGCAAGGTAAGCTTGACCTTTACAGAGTAGTTTTTGAGGACGGTAGGTGGGTAGAGGCAAGTGCTGATCATTTGTGGGAAGTACACCATAAACACTGGAGAGGTAAATATAAACTCGGTGTTTCAAGAGCAGGCAAGGCAAAACCAAGAATACTCACTACGGAGCAGTTAAAAGCACAAATAGAAAGAAATAAAGACAAGTTTGGTGTTAGACTTATCAAGCCTGTCAGCAAACCTAAAAAGGATTTACCTGTTCACCCTTACGTGCTTGGTGTTTTACTTGGAGATGGAGATTTGAGAGACTCGAAGATAACTGTTTCATCGAAAGAGGTTGCGGGTAGATTTGAGAAATTACTGCCTGATAATACGGAATTAATTTTATATAAGGACAGAAAAACGGTTTTTGAATATATTATTAAAGCTAAAGATGGCAAATATAACTTAGTTAGAAGGTTTTTAAAGGAAAAGGGGCTGTATAGTAAGAGGTCTTGGGAAAAGTTTATACCAGAGGAATATCTTGAAAGCGATGTAGAAGATAGACTTGAACTAATAAGGGGATTACTTGATACTGACGGATATGTGAGCAAATGCGGTGCTATAATTTACACAACAACAAGCAAGCAACTTGCAAAGGACTTTCAAAGGCTTGCTTGGAGTTTAGGCTGCATTGCTTATATAAGAGAAAAACATTCAACATACAGCTATAACGGCGAAAAGAAGAATGGTAGAGTAGCTTATAACATAGCAATACGTGCTTACGATAATCCTCGTGAGTTAGTTACCCGTAGCGATAGAAAAGAACGGCTACCTCTTAATTACTCTTATAAAGATATGAAGTTGGGTGTCAAAGAGATAACTTATTCTCGCAAAGCAGAGGCAGTTTGTATAAAGATAGACTCAGAGGATGGGCTTTTTATCACAGACAACTACATAGTTACCCACAATACTCGCCTTATGGAAAATATGATAGAGCAGGATATACGAAAAGGTTATTCCGTTGTAGCAATCGACCCAAAGGGAGATATAGATCTATTTT
>CAZOGA010000137.1:0-3450 GCA_964579095.1 uncultured Desulfurellales bacterium | reverse complement strand
GTATTTGTTTCATCTAATTTTGTAAATATTAAACTGTCAATATCCAAAACCGAAAATTTTTCATATACATCCATAGAGTCTGTCTCTTTTACATTTAGCGACATAACCAAAGATATGTGCAGATCTTTGTTATCCTGAAAAATGCTGAACAGTTCCTTCAGGCGTTTTATATCTTTTTGACTTCTGCCCACTGTATCTATCAAAACATTATCCATACTCTCAAAATCTCTCATTGCCGTTATAAAATCATTTCCGCTTACGCAAATTGTTGTCGGTATATCCATAATCTTTGCATAAGTTAACAGTTGATCTACTGCGCCTATTCTATATGTATCCGTGGTAATTATACCTATATTTTTTTTCATTTTTAATTTATACGCTGCAGCCAGTTTTGCAAGCGTTGTTGTCTTTCCTACGCCCGTTGGACCTATCAGAACCACGCCTTTTTTATCAGGCTTATATGACTTAAAAAATTGAGATAAAACAATGGATAGATAGTCCTTTACATAATCTTCATTTGCAAGTTTTTCTTTATCTAAGTTTTTATACAGAGCTACAGATATCTTAAATGCATACTTTTTATCTATGCCGACATCCTGCATATATTTGAAATATTTATGGACACCTAATGGCAATTTTGACACATCAAATTCCGATTCATGCGCCATATAACCCAAAGCACTTTTTAAGTCGCTTATATCGGATTTTATATTATTAAATACATCATTCATATTGTCCTGCCCTAAGCTGACAATTAGAGACTCTATATTTTTCAGTCTTTCGTCGAGATTTTTATCAGCGGCGCTTTTATCACTATGAGATTCTTTTTTTGCACTTTTCATATGATGTTTTGCTATATTTTTAAATGCATTCTGTTCTTTTACTTTATTGTCCAGCGCTGCAGTAACCTCAATTATCTCTCTTTTAAATATAGAAAATATAGATCGTTTTTTAACTTTGCGCGTTGACACTATTATAGCGTCTTCACCGAGATCCTTTTTTATCTTTATAATAGCTTCCCTCATATCAACAGCCTGATAAGTTCTAACAATCATAGTTCGATAACTCCGACAGATCTCACCTCTATGCCTTCCGCAATTTCAGAATAAGCAAGCACGGGCGTTTTAGGGAAAAACCTTTTAATAAATGTTTTGAAATGCAGTCTTATTTTAGGAGATGTCAGCACAATAGGCTCAATACCGGCTTCTGTTACTTTAGTCATAGCATCCTGCACACTATTCAAAAGCTTTTCTGATACATTAGGGGGCAAATCAAGAAAATTTGTACCTCCGCCCTCTTTAATATTTGACATTATAACTCCTTCAACATTGCCGCCCAATGTTATAACATTAATTACGCCGTTCTCATCTTTATACTTACTGCTTATATGCGCCGCAAGCGCTGTGCGAACATATTCAGTTAAGAGATCCGTATCTTTTGTATACGGCGCATAATCCGCCAAAGTTTCCGATATGGTAAGCATATCTCTTACAGGCACCTGCTCTGTAAGCAAATTTTTAAGTATTCGGTAAATATTTCCAAGAGATAAATGCTGCATTAGTTCTTCGACAACCTTAGGATAATTTTCTCTAATGGATTCTATGAGTTTATCGGCATCCTGTCTTGTAAAAATATCAGCAATGTGCGATTTTATCATCTCTGTCATATGGGTTATAATAACCGTAACGGGATCAACAATAGTGTATCCTTTAGATATAGCATCGTTCTTCTGACCCGGATTTATCCATACTGCAGGCAGACCAAAAGCCGGCTCCTTAGTTTGGATACCCTCCAAGTCATTTTCGCCTCCGGGTTTCATAGCTAAAAATTTATCGCCGAATATGCTATACTGTGCTGCCTGTACAGCTTTTATTAAAAAAACATAGTCGTTTCTTTCAAGATTCAAATCATCTCTTATATGAATGGGCGGCACAATAACACCAAGCTCCCCTGCTATTTGTTTCCTCATAAGTTTTATCCGCTTAAGCAGATCACCTCCTGATTTTTCATCCACAAAACTTATAAGACCATAACCTATTTTTAATTCCAGCATATCTATCTTAATGGATTCTTCTATATCTTCAATTGTTATCTCTTCTTGAGGCGCTAATTCTTCCTCCTTGATTTTTTCTGACTCCGCTTTTTCCAATTGCTTCTTTTTGCTCTGCGATACAAAATATCCTACAGCAAAAAATAAAAGAGATAATATAATAAGGTTTATAAAGGGCATACCGGGTACAAATGCCATTATAAGCAAAATTATGGAAGCGATATAGAGCGTCTGATACTGCCTCAGCATTTGTTCAATAATGCCCGTTGCCAAACCGACTTCTTCAGAACTGCGTGTTATAATCAATCCTGCAGCCGTAGATACTGTTAAAGCCGGAAGCTGGCTGACTAATCCGTCCCCGATTGTCAAAACAGTATAGCGCCCGGCTGCATCGGATATAGACATATCGTGCTGCAGTACACCTATAACTATACCGCCTATTATATTTATAGCGGTAATAAGCAAGCCGGCTATAGCATCACCCCTAATAAATTTACTCGCACCATCCATTGCGCCATAAAAATCAGCCTGCTTTGATATATCTTCACGTCTTCTCCTCGCTTCATTTTCATCTATTAATCCTGCATTCAGATCGGCATCTATGCTCATCTGTTTTCCGGGCATAGAATCCAACGTAAAACGCGCCGCAACTTCTGCCACCCTTCCTGCGCCTTTTGTAATAACAATAAAGTTAATTATCACAAGTATAATAAATACAACAAACCCAACAACATAATTACCGCCCACAACAAAATAACCGAATGTTTTTATCATTTTTCCGGCGGCATCTACACTCTCGTTCCCGTGTAAAAGTATGGCTCTTGTTGTCGCAACGTTTAATGAAAGCCTAAACAGCGTAACTGCAAGTAGAAGCGATGGAAATGTGGAAAAATCCAACGGCTTTTTAACATATACCGATATAAAAAACATAAAAAGCGCCAATGAAAATGAAAAAGCTATTAAAAAATCTAAGGCAAATCCTGGCAGCGGCAGAACAAGCACTGTCAATATAATGATAACAGACGCTACTATGCTGAAATCACTTATCCTTGTTATTCTGCCTACTGTTTCTTCACTCATTTATAATATCTTCTGCCGAATTCTGAATTTTCCGCAGGTTATCAGTTGTATTAATTTTAAGCATAATTACTTCAATAAGATTATTCACCTTAGCTTTCTTTAAGAATTGTCAATCCACTTTCCATAGTTTTCATAATCCGGTTGACCCTATCTGCGCCAAATCCTCCTCTCATAATACAGAAGAAGATAAACAAGTCAATTTATTGCGATACAGTTAAAACGCTATAACAAACTTAAGAAAATTTTTCAAAATTATTACATAAATCCCTATAATTTTATATCTAAATAACCCATATTATCATAAATACATATTAAGCATA
>CAZOGA010000136.1:0-3455 GCA_964579095.1 uncultured Desulfurellales bacterium | reverse complement strand
TAAAAATTACAAGGTGTTAATGATTATGTAATGTTTGATTAATGTTAAATTTATATTATGATAGGCAAATCTGCATTGGGAGGTTGGGAAAATGGGTAATTTTATTGAAACTATAAAATTTTCAAAAGAGTTTGTTTTACATCCCGTATCTATAAGCTCGATAATTCCGTCATCTAAAAAATTGTCATTGGCAGTTGTGTCTATGTCTGATTTGAGAAATGCTGGAACCATCTTTGAGCTCGGATGCGGTACAGGATCTATAACAAGAAAAATTGTAAAAGGATCAAATAAAAATGCAAGGCTGTTTTCCTTTGATATAAATTCTACCTTTGTCAAAATGATTAAGCAGAAATATCCTCAAATTGAAGCTATAAACGATTCTGCTGAAAATATAAAAAAATATATGGAGGAATATTCAGTGAACAGTGTTGATACGGTTATCTCTTCTCTGCCTTGGGCCGCATTTGATGACGGTCTGCAGGAAAGGCTTCTAAACATAATTTATGATATTTTGAAGCCCGATGGGGAATTTGTAACTTATGCATATCTGCACACAAAGATAATGCCTTCACATAAAAGGTTTGCAAAAACGCTGCATAAAAAATTTAAGACTACAATATCTTCTTCCACTGTTTGGCTTAACGTGCCGCCTGCTTTTATAATAAAATGCAAAAAAGGTTAAAATGAGCTGGATTATTTTAATAGCGGCATCTTTTACTATGGGCTTTTTAACGGCCGTTCCAATAGGGGCTACACAGATTGAAGCGGCAAAGCGCTCAATGTCGGGTCATATAAAAGGTGCTTTAATGCTTATTTTGGGTGCTGTTGTTTCTGACATGCTATATGGTTTTGCTGCTCTATATGGCATAGCTCCGTTTTTGCAGGATAGGTATGTGGAAGCATTTTTCTGGTTTATAGGCGCCGTTATACTGATTATTCTCGGTGTATTTACCATTATTCACAGCGATAAAATTAATAAAAACACGGATAAACCTCTTCTTTTCAGAAGTAAGATATCATTTCTCGTTGGTTTTTCCATAGATACAGCCAACCCTTCAATGATATTCTGGTGGCTTTTCTGCTTTGAATTTTTGAAGAATGCAGGCGTTATTCATGCACCTGTTGCATCTGTTAAAACAACATTTATTATCTCGGAGAGCCTTGGAATAGGAGCATATCTTGCTCTTCTTGCTATTTTCTTAAAAAAGACAGGTAATTTTATTATCAAAAAGTATGAAAGCAAAATTAATAAGGTGTTCGGTATATTGCTCATTTGTTTTTCTGTATATTTTATTCTAAGGGCTATTGAGCTTAGCCGTATATCTTAAAAAATTGGAAACTTAATAGAAATTTATGCATGTAACAGAAATAATTAACAACTATTTGATACCATACATAACGCATCTCGGCATATTCGGCTACTGGATTGCCGCTGCTGCCACACTGCTCGAAACCATTCTCATAATAGGACTTTTTGTTCCGGGCTCAACCATTGTGCTGATATTTGGTGCTTTAAGTGCGGCCGGATACTATGATTTCTGGTATCTTATGGTATTTACAGTCACATCTGCCATGCTTGGCGACTATATAAATTATAGGCTTGGAAAAAAATACGGACGATCATGGTTTATAGAGGAAAAATGGTTTTTAAAGAAAAGTTATCTCCAAAAGGGCAAAAGGTTTTTTGATACATATGGTGCAAAAAGTTTATCATTCGGCAGGCTGATACCGAGTCTTAAAGAAACGTTTCCATTTATAGCGGGCAGCATGGATACAAAGTTAAGCAAGTTTTTATTTTGGGATACACTTGGAGCTATCGCGTGGGGATTTGAATTTCTTACGGCAGGTTATCTGTTCGGCAGTTCCATAAATCTTGCAAGAGCATGGCTTGGGCGGATATCGGTCTTTGCCGCTGTTATTTTCTTTATATTTGCCGCTTTATATGCCGTTAAATTCTTTTTTGCAAGATACGGCTTGAATATACTTCAATTTCAAAAATCCATTTGGCAGTCTATAAGAACAAATCCGGATGTTCTAAAATTCACAGATAAATATCCAAGATTTTTTGCTTTTTTAAGCTCAAGATTAACTGTTAAACGGTTCAGTGGTTTAACACTCACAATTTTATCGATAGCTTTTATATATATCCTTTTCTTATTAACAGACACAACCTTAGAGGTTTTAGGAAAGGGCACTCTGTTTAAATTTGATATTATGCTCGCAAGTCTTGTCGCCTATTTCAGGGATGCAGGTATGATAAAGATAGTGCTGTTTATTACTATGTTTGGAAACAGCAAAATCATCATACTTTTATCGATTATGGTTATTATTCTATTTCTTGTGTATAAAAAAAACTATATATTACCCTTTTTGATATCCATAACAGGGTCTGCCGCCACTACTTGGTCAATAAAATATCTGCTGCACAGACCAAGGCCTTATGAGGCTTACTATCATGCCGTCGGGTTCTCCTTTCCAAGCGGCCATGCAACAATAGCTGCTGCCTTTTATGGTTTTCTTACATATATATTTGTAATTGAAATGAAAAACCTAAAATCAAAGCTCAATGCTGTAATAATTGGTTTAAGCGTTATACTTCTGATAGGCGCAAGCAGAATATACCTTGATGTTCATTATTTCAGCGATGTGTGGGCAGGTTATTTAATAGGCGCATGCTGGCTTGTTATTGCTGTAGGAATTTGTGAATATCTTAATTTTAATAAACCCAAAACAGATATTAAGATAGACAGGAATGCAAAATATATATCCTACGCCCTGAGCTCACTATTTTTTGTTTTCTGTATTATACTTGCCGTCAATTTTAACCCAAAGCCTATAAAACAAAAGCTGCCGCGCATAACGCCGGTAAACAATGCTTTATACATATTTAAAAACAACTATACAAAATATACAACGACCATTCTCGGTAAGAAACAGGAGCCTATGAACTTAATTATAATAGCCGAAGACGATAGCCGATTAATAGAGGATATAAGGCAGGCCGGCTGGCATTTTGCAGATAAACTTAGCTTTGAATCGATAAAAAAATCTATTAATGCCCTTATATACAATAGACCGTACAGCAAAGCACCCATATCACCGGATTTTTGGAACTATAAAGTTAATAATTTCGGCATAGAACGGCTTGTTAGGGGTGAAAGCATAAAACTGAGGCATCACGGCAGAATATGGAAAACAGATTGCTCGATAAACGGCAGACAAATATATGCGGTTTCCGTAAGCTTTGATACAAGGCTAAAGTGGATAGTGCACAAAATCAGCCCGAATATAGATAAAGAAAGAGAGATGTTTTTTAACAACTTATCGTCAAAACATCTAATAGAGAGATATAAAAAAATACAGTTTGTAAAGCCTTTTATAGGCTCCAATTTCTACGGTGATAATTTTTTCACAGACGGCGAGGCTTATATAATATGGCTGAAGTAAGTATATTG
>CAZOGA010000135.1:0-3461 GCA_964579095.1 uncultured Desulfurellales bacterium | reverse complement strand
CTCAAGTGTGATTTCTGCGTAAGGTTAGCCATTAAATTGAAAACGAGATCTAAAATTGCGAATGATAGTATATAATGTCCTTTTCAAATATACAGAAACTCAATTAATTGAAATTGCCAACATATTTATGTATACTTACGGCGATATTATCTTAATTAGGAGATAGCAGTGAAGATTCTTAATACTCTGAATATACTATCTGAGATATCATCCACCTTTAACGGAAATAATATGTTACATCAGCAAAGAGTGGCAGTTATAGCATTTTCCATAGCAAAAGAACTGAAGTTATCAAAATCGGAGCAAAACATACTGTTTCAGGCGGGATTGATACACGATATAGGCATACTGCATGAGATCGATGCGGAGGAAAACCTACGCATGATAATGGAAAGTAAATTTTGGCCCCTGCGTAAGCATGCAGCCGTAGGCGCAAAGATATCCAGAGTGCTAAATTTGGATAACCGGGTTACAGAAGCTATAGACCTGCATCACCATGAAAAAGACCATAATCCAAGCTTATACGGATGCATTTTATTCCTGTCGGATATAATAGAAGTTTCATACAGAAGCTTATCAAATAGATACACTTTTAATGTGATTTTTGATTTTCTTAAGCAAAAAACAAAATTCTTCGACAAAGAAGTATTCAGCGCATTTAAAAATCTTTCTGAAAAAGAAAGTTTTTGGTTCTCGCTTGATGACAGTACTTTAAATTTTACAATAGAAAATATAATAAACACACTGGGAGATAAAGATGCGGAGCCTCGATTTTCAAAGGCAGTAAGTTATTTGATAGCACATATCTCAGACAGCAGAAACCCGTATTTTTACAACTATTCACTGCTCAATAAAAATATAGCAATAGCCCTGGCATATAAATTCAATGTGAACATGGAAAAGATGGGGGCAGCTGCACTAATTTCCCACTCAGGCAATGTTATGGTTCCAAAGGAACTCATGGACAATCAGCATAAACTTGAAGCAAAAGATAAAAATGTTATTAAAAATCATATTTATTATACCAATATCTTTTCAAAACGCATAGGATATGATGTCGATATTATCAATTGGGCATCATATCACCATGAAAATATTTCCGGATCCGGCTATCCTTTCAAGATAGACAATTTCGATACAGGTGCCAAAATTCTGCAGATATCATCAATAATAGCGGCGCTGCTGCAGGATAGGGCATATAGAGAAAAATACGGCAAAAATGATATCGTAAAAATAGTTAATGAACTTATAGAAAATAAAATTGTAGATAGAACTATTGCCGAATATGCAAAAACTATGAACCTCGACAATATTGTCAACGCACAGGATGAATATTACTCCGCGCTCAAGTCTAAATTTTCCGATCTTGATTAATTTGTACAGTATCTATTAAAAAACCACCGCTGCATTTGAGCGGCAGCGGCAAGAGTTTAAATCTATATTCAAAATAATCTATTTTAATTTTTTTAATACAAGATCATATCGAGCATTCTGCCTTCGGATTCTGCAGCATCCAGCATTGCTTCCTTCATTGGGTCTGAAAATATCCTGGACATCAATCCAATATTCATCTTTGCAACATACACACTGCCTGCACTCTTTTCATAAACAGCCCAGGAACACGGCATAATAGCCATTGCTGTATTGTTTGCAGATATAACTTTTGATGCAATCCTTGCGTTACAGATAAAGTAGACCATTGCATTCTTTACACCCTTAGGGACAAGGTTTTTCTTTTTCAAAGATTCATAAGGACTCCAATTGTTAAAAGCAAAACCCCACCCTTCATCCTTAAAACTTAGGACTGTTTTTTCTACAGCCTCACATGTGCTTTGGAAAGACTTCGTACTTCTTGTTTCTACCATCATCTTTGTCTGCATCAACTTTATTGCAAAAAGCCCGATCGAAGCAGCTCCAATTGCAATTCCACCTGCAAAATTCGTAACTTTGCCCAAAATCACACCTCCGGTAATTTGATATTATTCCAAGTAACTTTATCATGATATATCTTGAAATTTCAATTTATTTTCAACTCACCCTGCACATTACAAATCATTTTCTGCTGCCAAGTGCGTACGAGATAAGTTTTTAAATATATTTCATTCCCCCTGGTTCAGTGAAGTGTCAGCTTTATTTCAGCATTATTGCAATATCTTCAAGCAGTGCCTGCAGATCTTCTTCATGCTCCACTTCATCTCCAAGAATCTGTAAAGCCATGTTGTATGTTACGGCATCTTTTAATCCGACTTCCTGTATAATACTGTTATATACACTTATGGCGCACTGCTCGCCTTTAATATTTTGCTCAAGGATTTTTTTAACAAAAGTATCATTAGGCTCATCATATCCACAGTTGGTTTTTTCAAACCATTCTTTTGGAGAAACGAGCGGTGTTCCGCCGAGCTGTATAATTCTGTTAGCCACCATATCCGCATGCCTCAGTTCGTCACCTGCATGCTGTATCAATTCTGCTGTAACAGATTCTTTCATAGGACCTGCAATAACCTTTGCTCCAAGCCAGTATTGATAATAAGCCAGCCATTCATCCGCAAATGCCTTGTTCAAAAGCTCAAGAACCTTATTAACGTCCATATTGACAATTTCTATTCCTTTTGTCCCCATAAGAACACCTCCTTTTTAAATTACCATTACTCATAGGCTTCTTTATTTCTATACTACATTTATTTATAATACACAAACAATAATTGAACAATGTCGGACCGAAACAAAAATATCTATTTGAATTTCACAATTATTTACTATATACAAACATTAGTTAAGCATACATCTCTTTAAAAAACAGCGATTATTAAAGGAGCGGTAAATTGGGTAATCTAATATGTTCAAAATGCGGTGCTAAATATTCCTTAAGTGACAAAAGATGGCGCTGCAATTGCGGCGGGTATCTCAATATAGAGTTTGATGCCGAAATAGATATAGAAAAAATAAGATCGAGAGCACCTACAATGTGGCGGTATAAAGAGGCTATACCGCTTGATGATTATTCAAATGCCGTTTCATTTAACGAAGGATTCACGCCCCTTACACAATGTGATATATATTCAAAAAAAGCACTATTAAAATTAGACTACCTATTTCCATCGGGATCATATAAAGACAGGGGTGCATCTGTTCTGATAAGCAAGGCAAAGGAACTTGGAATTAATCATTTGATTGAGGATTCATCAGGCAATGCAGGCTGCGCCGTGGCATCATACGCAGCGAAAGCACGAATAAAATGCGATATATATGTTCCTCAAGATACATCAGCTGCAAAATTATCTCAAATACGGGCATACGGCGCAAATCTTCACAAAATACCGGGCAGCCGCAGTGATACATCGGACGCCGCACTAAAATCCGCAGGACGCTATTATTATGCAAGCCATACATGGAACCCGTTTTTTCTGCAGGGAACAAAAACATTTGCATACGAGATATGGGAACAGCTGGGTTTTAAA
>CAZOGA010000134.1:0-3475 GCA_964579095.1 uncultured Desulfurellales bacterium | reverse complement strand
CTTCAATGAGGTTTCTTCGGAAGGATTGTGATTTTTAGCTTTTTTGAGTGTCCCTTTAGGGTAAATCGGCAGCGCAGAATTCTTGCGTAAGGTCAGTTAAAAGTATAATCTATAATTCAAGATCTAAAATTTAACATTTATAATTGTTCTTTTATCTCAGACATATTGTTTTCTTAAACAGCATTTTTACTCGGATTTCTTAACACATATTTTGCAATGCCGATTAGAAGAAAGTGTTGAGTGATAGATATTATATAACTAATAACTCATCATCCAGTATCCAGAATCTATCATTTGACATTTATAATTATTTTTACTTTCTGAAAAAATTCACAACAGCACATTATATATATCTATGTCAAAATTTTATAGTCATCTTGTGTATTTATGTTAGCGAAATTCACATCTTTATCACAGGCAACATATTTAATATTCAAATTTTTCAGAAGTTTGCGCACACTTTGATTAATGCACCCGTTTTGATCGAAATAATTAAGTACACATCTCTCCAATATCAAAGGAAAGGGGTTCCATTTTTCACCGCATTTAAATAGATATGCCTTGTGCTCATTATCTATTGACCGAATCAGCTGCTGAACCATATGTCTATTGACGAACGGCATATCGGCAGTTAGAAAAACATAAAAATCCGCATCTATGTTTCTCATTAATGTGTATATGCCGCACATAGGACCGCCATACAAAAAATCATCGTTAATAATCACAGCATTAATATCAAGATTTTCTTTCGGCTTTACAACAGCATAAACAAGCTCTGAAAATTGTCTAAGCACAGACAGCGGATATTCAATCAGCATTTTCCCTTTATATTGAGCGAGTCGCTTATCCTTCTTAAACCTGCTGCTTGCTCCGCCTGCTAATACTGCGTAGGCTATATTTTTATTCATACATTATTTAACAGCCGTGACATCAACAGGCTCACCGATATAGAGCATTTTTTTTACAGGGTCAGCTATATTTATTTTAACGGGAACAAGATTTGAATTCGCACAATGATATCCGAAATAGCCGATATCTGCAACTTTGCCGTGAACTGTTTTGTTCAAACCGTATTTCTTCAGGTTGACTGTCGTACCTGTATTAAAATATTTCAACTGGCTCGGTTTTAAACATGCGGATATGTAAACATTTTTATTTTTATATATATGCATAATAATTTTCCCCGGCTCAGTATAATCCCCTTCTCTTAAAACATTATCAAGCACAATTCCATCCATCGGGCTTGTTATACGCGTGTAAGAAAGTTTGATGCGCTGCAGTTCAAACTTTTTTTCCCTAATGACATACTGCCTTTGATAACCTTCGATTTCACTTCGTATTGATAATTTAGGTTTTCTTTGACTTATATTATTCAACTGTGCGCTTAAATTGTTTATCCTGGATTTCAGCATATCCGCTTTAGACCTGCTGACATTCAAGATGCTCTTATACAAGGCGTCATCAATAAGCACCAATAATTGACCTTTATGCACAATTTGAGATTTTTCCGCGTATATTTTTTTTATATAGCCCGACACATATGCAGAAGATATGGATATGGAATCTGTGCTGACCACACCTTTCACCGTAGAATGCGCAATTTTTACATAAGCGGCTCTATAAATTAGCGGTATGGCAACAATTACCAATATAGACAAAATAACATATACATACTTTAAAAATTTCATAACGCATGAATTGTAAATAATATATTAAGTTATGTCAATTCTCACTTTCAATAAAACGAATTTCATACTTGTTTTACGTCTATTTTCGTTTACATTTTAAAAAATATACTCTCGGAATATGCTTCTTGGTGTATTTTATGTCAAACAAATAACTGCAGTGATCTACGCTTTTTTTGCTGCTTATAAGTATATACTGCTTGAACTTTGGCCCTGATTCCGAATATACGACCCTGCCCGAATATCTTTCGAGATTAAAAATCAATTGTATGGGATACGGATTGCCTGTAACGAGCGGAAGATTATTATCTAATTTTGCAAGAGATGCTTCTGCAGAAGCTCTATAATTATAATAATGACGGGATTTATAAAAATATATGCCGTGTATATATAAAATGAAAACATACAATGCTGATATTAATCCGAATGCTGATATTTTAAATACAGATTTTGATGCGATATAAATTGATACAGCAAGAAACAGCAGCATAATAGACTGTGCAATATAACCGTTTTTTAGAAAGTATACCGACACAATAATAGGAATAATCATCATAAAATAATAGGTATATTTTAAAATATTTTCTCTCAGCACTTTATTTATGTCAAAATGACTGACCGCGGCTATCGACAGAAACGGTATTGCAGGCATAAAATAACGTCCTCTGCCGCCGGGCAGAATTTCCATTAAAGCGAAAGAAAACAAAAAAATCATTAATGAAGAATTGTATATTTTGTCTTTTTTATCATTTTTCTTCTTATATGCAAAAAATATTAATATTGACCACGGCAGACATGCCGAAACAGCCTTAATTGGAAAAATCAATATATGTTTTATAAATTTTATAAATCCACTTGTTGTTCTTGACGCCGCTTCTGATGAGAAACCGAGAATAATATTATTAACGTTCCCCGTTGAATGGTAGGCAAACAGCCATAAAGCTGGCAGAATAAGTGATAAAAGCATGTGTAGAAACAGGTATTTGAAATGCTCAAATCTGCGTTTTTTATAAAAAAACATATACAAAATAATACCCGGATAGAAAAAAATAGGTGAAACACCCTTTGTTAATATGCCCAATCCCATAAAAATGGAAGAGACTGCTATATATACTATGTTTTCCTCGCCTATAATATAAAACGCGTAGGCAAGAAATGTAAACATCGTGACCATCAGATCGGGTTCGGCTTTATTCCCATATGAGTTAAGTATAACATATGATGTCATGGCGATAGACGCAGCCCAAAATGCCCTCTCAGGATTATTTTTCAATAATAAAAAAATAGATAGTCCTAAAATTATTAATGATAGAATGGACGGCAGCCTTGCATCTGTGTTACTTACAAATTTGTTTTTGTATGCCAAAAGCGCAATAGCCCAATTTTGAAGCGGAGGTTTTTTTACGTACGGTTTTTGAAAAACTTCAGGCGATATAAAATTATGTGTAAGAAGCATCTCCTGAGCTATAACAGCGCGTCTTGGTTCTTCGTGAATAAGAGGCATTTTTTCTATATAAAACAAAAGATTTACGAAAATAAATACCGACAAAAGAAAAAAATATAGATAGTATTTACTTCCTGCATGCGTATAATTCATACTTACTTTTTCCATCACGTCCATTTCTATCAAAATTTTATTACTTTATAAAGAAAAAATATCATAACGGCGTCATGCGAAATGAATTGTAAATATCTATCACTTAATATTTTCTTTTAAACGGCATTGCAAAATATGTGTTAAGAAATTCAAGTAAAAATGCGTTAAAAAAACAATATGTCTGAGCGGAAAG
>CAZOGA010000133.1:0-3500 GCA_964579095.1 uncultured Desulfurellales bacterium | reverse complement strand
GCTTCAATATAACTTTTTCTTTCTCTTATTATTTTTACAACGATTTCTTCTTTTGGCAGGGCATAATCAGCGAATACCACTTTCCCGCTTACTCTACCTACGCCTTTTCCAGTATGGCCAAAAGATTCTACATAAATTTTTGATGTATCGTTCATATAAAATATATCCTCACGAAATAAAAGAAAGTATAAACGTTCGGATTGTTTATAGATATTGAACTATGCTATAGTTGGTTGTTCTTAATGCTGGTTTAAACCCAGCTTTTTTTATCAGCTCTGCTATCTCCTCTACACTGGATTCTGCTCTAAAACCGGCTTGTTCCATAACGTGCTCCTCAACCAGCATACTGCCCATATCATTAGCTCCGAAATGCAGTGCAATTTCCCCGACATCTTTGCCTTGACTAGCCCACGATGCCTGAATATTATCAAAATTATCCAAATAAATGCGCGCCATTGCAACAATCTTTAAGTAATCCATCCCCGTTGCATCTTTTATGGGCATTTTCCCTAATGCATTATTTTCCCTCTTAAAATCCCATGCTATAAACGCCCTAAATCCATGCGTTTCATCCTGCAAATTTCTTAAATGTTCAAAATGCTCTATGATATCTTTATATGTTTCGATATGGCCGAACATCATAGTAGCTGTCGTCATAATTCCCAATTTATGTGCTTGCCTCATTATGTCAAGCCAACTATTAGTGCTTATTTTTCTGGGCGATATTTTTTTCCTGATATGCTCGCTTAGGATTTCAGCCCCGCCGCCGGGTATTGTTTTTAGTCCGGCATTCTTTAAATCTTTCAAAACATCTCTAATGCTTTTACCGGAAATGCGGCTCATAAGATCTATCTCAGGGGGTGAAAATGCATGTACATAAACATTGCTTTTGCTCAGCTCTCTCATCATATCAATATAATAAGAATATGGTATATCCGGATTTAATCCGCCCTGTATTAATGCTGTTTCTATGCCTTTTCCTTCGGCGTTTTTTATCTTCTGCTTCAGCTTTTCAATGCTGAAAGTGTAGGCATCTTTATCGTCTTTGTCTCTATAAAATGCGCAGAATGAACATTTTATGCTACATATATTTGTATAATTGATGTTGGTATCCAAAATAAAGGTGACCGTTTTGTCCGGATGTTTCTTAAATCTAATCTTATTCGCCAAATAAGCTAACTGTAAAAAATCACCATATTTTATAAGTTTTAGTCCTTCTTCTTCCGTTATTCTTTCAAAATTTTCTATTTTTTTATATATTGAATTCATTAGTTATATATTTCCACTTCGTTATATAAAGCATCTCGTTCAACCGGTGTAAACCCAGCATTCTTTATTGTATTTATTATTTTTTCTTTAGCCAGACCGATGGGGCTTTTCGCACCTGCAGCATGTGTTACGCGTTCCTGACCTATGGTGCCGTCTATATCATCCGCCCCGAAATGCATACCTATCTGGCTTACTTTGGGTGAAAGCATCACCCAATATGCTTTAATATGAGGAAAATTATCCAAAATTATTCTTGACAGCGATAAAACTTTTAATTCCCTGACAGCATCGACCTTCTTTATTTTTCCTTCAAAAATGGTATTTTGCGGATGAAAAGAAAGAGGAATAAAACATAAAAAATTAGGAGATATTTCCTGTAGGTGCCTTAATTTAAAAAGATGATCTATTATCTCGTCGTCTGTTTCAATATGACCGAATAGAAGCGTAGCATTTGTGGGAATTCCCATATCATGAGCTATGATATGGATTTGTGCCCATTTTTCATAAGGAATTTTATTAGGATAAAGCTTTCTTCTCACTCTTTCTGAAAATACCTCTGCTCCGCCTCCCGGCATCGAATCGAGGCCCGCATCCTTCAATATCTTTAGAACAGATTCATAATCAAGACCGGAAATTTTCGAGAAATGGTCTATCTCCGCAGCGGTAAATGCTTTTATGTTCATATTGGGAAAATGCTTTTTTATAGAACTAATCATATCCACATAATATGAAAACTGCAGATTCGGGTGAAGTCCACCCACAATATGCACCTCTCTAATACCTTTATGCATTCCTGAGATCTCATCTATTATATTATCTATGCTCATTGTGTAAGCATCGGACTCATTGCCATTTCTATAAAATGCGCAGAATTTACACTTTGATACACATAGATTGGAGTAATTAATGTGTTTGTTAAAAACAAAGTATATTTTGTCCTGCGTCTTTTGAAATTTTATCTTTCTTGCCAGCATAGCAATCTTTATCAAATCATCGGACTCCAATATGGATCTTGCATCTTCAACATTTATGGTTTCTTTGTGATTTATCTTTTCTTCAATCACGCCAAGAGCATTCAACTTCATTTATACCTCATAATAAAAAGCCTGCATATAGTATAAAAGTTGATTTCTTTTGTCAAAGTTTAGAAAAAAGGCCGTATCAGAAAGATACAGCCCGACATTCTATCGTCTTCCACGCCCCATTCCGGAACCTCTGCCTGTTCCTCTGCCAGAGCCTCCTCCCATTCCTCTGCCGGAACCACGTCCTGATCCAAAGCCTCCGCCTATATTTCTACCTGCGTTTTCATCTATTCTATATACATTACTGCTCCCGCATTTAGGGCATACAGGCATTCCTGTTCCGTAAGGCTCTTCAAATTCTGCCCCGCAGTTTGCACATTTAAATTTTCTTACACCCATATCATACCTCCTGCAAAAACTCATTTATTATTTCTTCAATATCTTGCTTATCCGTATCAACAACCTTGATGCCGGAAGCTGACAAATTTCCCCTCATGCCGCTTCCTATATCATTTGCGATAAAAACATCAACATCACTTACCAGCTCCGAGATAATTCTGCCTGCGCCAAGGCCTCTTGAACCCTCTTCGCCTATATTGCCTTGACCTTTTGCCATCTGAGGCACAGGATTGATTCTTAAAGTTTTATCTACAATCTTATGGTTATTAATTTCTATAACTGCTATATATTTGCTCAAAGCTGTGTGTGCAGATACTTTCTTTGCATTATTTGTCGGCATTGCTATCTTCATCTCTCACCTCTTATTACTATTGATTTTCCGTTTACCAAAGCATCGGAAATCTTTCTTCTTACGCTCTGTACAATTCGTCCAAAAGTGGCACGGGATATATTCATGCTTTGCGATGATTCTTCCTGATATAATCCCAAGTAATCCATCAACCTTAGTGCTTCTATCTCATCAGCCTCCAGTTCCACACAATCAATTTCTTCAAAATGTTTGCTGCATGGCTTAAAACATCTGTATTGCGGATTCATATTTATATTTCTCGTTCTCTTCCTTCTGCCTCTGCCACCCATACAATTATGAACATATGCTCATTTTTAAAAATGTCAAGCAGCAAAATAAATAAAAGAGAGGAGTTCTTCATTCGTGTTAATTCGTGGTAGAAAAAATTTTAGTGAACCACGAAGAAAAAGTAAAAACGTTAATGAGAATTTTTACTTTATGCAAAAAATTGAAATATAATG
>CAZOGA010000132.1:0-3525 GCA_964579095.1 uncultured Desulfurellales bacterium | reverse complement strand
AAGCTGAATCAATTAAAAAAAGCTACAAAAAGGGTGGCTTTTTTGCAAAATCTCTATTTTATGCGATTAAAGATATCTCTATTTCTGTGCAGCATGGTGAAAATATCGGCATATTAGGCGAATCTGGAGCGGGAAAATCTACTTTAGCCCGCATATTGAGTTTGCTTGAACGTCCGAGCAGCGGTGCTGTTTTCGTGGATTCAAAAAAAATTACAAATAAGATAGATAAAAGATTAAGAAGAAAGATCGGGGTTATATTTCAAAATCCGTCAGGATCTCTTGATCCCCGTATGAAAAATTTAGCCATATTAAAAGAAGCATTAGAAAATAGAAAGGATATTGATAAAATTTATGAGTATTGCAGAATAACAGATGTAAAAAAAAATCTTCTGAACAGATATCCGAATCAGCTAAGCGGCGGAGAACAGCAGCGTGTTGCTATAGCCCGAAGTCTCATAGCGGAACCGGATTATATAATCTTTGATGAAGCGACAAGTTCTCTCGATGTCTCCACGCAGGCGCGCATAATGAATATGCTGATAGATTTAAAAAACAGAAAAAATTATTCTTACATATTTATTTCTCACGATCTAAAGCTTACAACATTTATAGCCGATAGAATATATGTTCTGTATGCCGGCTATGTTATTGAGGAAACCGATTATTTAAGTATATATAATAAACCGCTGCATCCCTATACCAAAATGCTCATCAGCAATGATTATATTGAGTATATAGACGGCAATTTTGGTAAAAACATCTGCCCTTTTTATCCGTTCTGTAAGTTGAGAAAAAAGAGATGTTCAGAGAGCATGCCGGATTTGATAAAGATAGATGCTGCGCATAGCGTAAGGTGTTTTTTGTATGATTGATATATTCTCATTAACAAAAGACGAGCTGATTAATATTATAGCCAAGCATAGAATGGAAAGTTACAGGGCTAATCAAATATTTTCTTTTTTATATAAACGCGGTATAAATGATTTTAACGGCATTCATATATTAAAAAAAGATCAAAGGGAGTACTTAAATTCATATTTTAGTATCAATCATCTCAAGCCCGAAGCAATTAGTGCTGCGGCCGATGGAACAAAAAAATACCTGTTTCAATTAGAAAGTTCGGAATATATAGAAAGTGTGCTTATACCGATGAGGGGGGATAGATCTACGATATGCATATCTACTCAAGTCGGATGCAAAATGAACTGTAAATTTTGCGCTACGGGGAAGATGGGTTTTAAAAACGATTTAACTGCAGGCGAAATAGTGTCGCAGGTTATGTTTATTATGCAGGATAATAATTTATGCAATGCGCCCAATGTTGTTTACATGGGCATGGGCGAGCCTTTAGATAATTACGATAATACCGTTAAATCCTTAAAAATTTTAACGGATCCGGATGGTTTAAATATATCGAGAAGAAAGATAACCATTTCTACATGCGGCATAATAGACGGCATCAATAAACTCAAGTTTGATTTTCCTAATATTAATATAGCGATCTCCCTTCATTCGGCGATTAACGCAAAAAGGGATAAAATTATGCCTATTAATAGGCGGTATAACATAAATGACATTATGCAGAGCCTAAAGGATTTTCCTGTTCCGAGAAGAAAACGCATAACCTTTGAGTATGTTATGATCAAAGGATTTAACGACACCAAAGAGGATGAAAAGGCATTGCTGAAACTTTTGTCATATCAGAAAAGTAAATTGAATCTTATAGTACTCAATAAGCATGACCTGCTTGATGATGATATACAGCCGTCAGATATGCAATCTATCAATTCATTTGCTGAACATTTAAGAAAAAAAGGCATGTTTGTGACAATTCGAGATTCCAAAGGTTCGTCCATAGATGCCGCATGCGGCATGCTGGCTGTTAAAACTTCTTAGCATAGCTATGCGTTAAGGCGACAGACAGTGCATCGGATACATCAAGAGGCTCTTTTTTTAGGTCTATATGCAGTGTTTTTTCTACTATGAATCTAACTTGTTCTTTTTCTGCAGCCCCGTATCCGCAGACGGATTTTTTTATTTCTCTTGGTGAATATTGGTAAATATCCAATCCTTTCATCTTGACCGCTGCTATTATAGCTCCCTTAATTTGGCTCAATATCATAGAGGATTTAACATTTACGGAATAAAAAGGGCTTTCTATGGCCACACTATCAATTTTAGAATTATCTATAACGTCAACGGTAAACTTAAAGATATCGTAAATTTTATCTTCCAATGAATGTTTAAATTCTAATTTTAGATAAGTATATGAAAAATCGTTATTTTTAACATCAACTATGCCATAGGCTGTTATTCTGCTACCCGGATCTATGCCTAAGATGTACATATCTGCTCGTTAGTTTCAAAACTCTTTTTGCACCTATAAATTTCTTAAGATAATAGCGTCTTCTCAACCTTGAGATTACTACACCGCTTCTTTTTCCTGCTGCATTTATAAATTTTCCGTTACCTATATATATGCCTACATGAGTTGCATAAGCATATGACAAGGTATGGAAAAACACGAGATCGCCCGGCTGCAGTTCGGAAAGTTTTACAGGGATGCCGCGGTGAAATTGTTCTTCAGCAGTTCTTGGCATATATATGCCGAATTTTGCATATATTTTTTGGACAAATGCAGAACAGTCTATACCGTGTGTCAAGCTGTTCCCGCCGAAAACATAAGGACGCCCCAGGAAATTTTTTGCATAGCGTATAATGGCTCTTCTCTCTTCTTTAAGCAGAGACAGTTCAATTGCCATTTTCTTAACTTCTTTAATTTCACTGTTCGGAACAAAAATATAATGTCCCGCATATAGCGTGCTGCTTCTCAAATTGTTCAATAATTTTATTATATCAATCCGTGCATGAAACCGCTTTGCTATAGTAAATAAGCTGTCCCCTTTTCGTATTTTGTATGCTTTGGAATATGAGAGATATTTGGGGCTGATAAAAATATGATTTTTATCAGCGAGCATAATTTTTTTTGTTAGATCGTTTGGTATAGCAATAATATCACCCGGCTTTATAAATTCATTTTTATTTTTGTTAAGGGCAAGCAGCTGTTTTAATGATAAGCCGAATCTGCGCGCAATGCTTCTGAGCGCATCCCCCTTTTTTACAACATAATATCCATTCCCTATGCTGCCGGGTTTGGGCTTTGTCTTGGGCTTTACTGCAATGTTGGGTATTAATATCTGCTGTTTTGGGCGTATTTTAGACCAGTCGGTTGTAGCGTTGGCAAGTTCAATTAACTTAATATCAGTATGAAATTTTTTCGCTATTTTCGATAAACAGTCACCGCTGCGTATTGAATAAACGGTATATGCGTTTTTGGCTTTAGCATAATAAGGTGCAGGCACATATAGGATAAATGCAAAGAATAACATTGAAAAAAATAAACCCGCTTTGCTTTTTCTTGTCAAACTTCTATACATAACATCCCTTATATAACATTTGAAATCGTATTTTTCAAACTTTTTATGCCGCAATTAATTGGAAAATGCAGAAACTTTGATGTTGTAT
>CAZOGA010000131.1:0-3560 GCA_964579095.1 uncultured Desulfurellales bacterium | reverse complement strand
CACAACATCATACAAAGGCACAAAACTCCTTGACGGCAGTTTCGTTAATAAGTTTCTGCATGTGGGAGCTTATGCGGATCAGACGCTTTCTTTAGGCATAACTAAAACCGCATCAACAGTGATTGGAAAGACTGCAAGTGTGACTGGAAATGAGGCTAGCTACGCTACTTCTTTATCAGCAGCAAAAATGACATTTAATTCTGACGATAATCTAAACAAAATAAACGCCGGACAATTAACAATTAACGGGGTTGATATAAATAATTATATAGATGGTTCAGCTTCAACCTCTCAGCTTGATGCAAAACAGATGGCTGCTGCAATTAATCAAGTCCAGGATGCAACAGGTGTTACTGCAAAAGCTGTTACCACGCTGACTGCTACTGCGGCACTTGAGACAACAACAATTGCCGATGGCGATCTTAAGATAAACGGCGTTAATATCGGCGCAACAAACAACGGAAACATTGTTGCCGATATTAACAAATTTTCTGATCAAACCGGCGTTACCGCATCTATTAATGACGCTAACGAGCTTGTTTTGACTGCTGCCGACGGAAGAAATATAGCTGTTGATATAGCATCAACAGCAACAACATTATCAGCCGCTATTGGTATTGCAGATAACGTAACAACAGTAAGTGCCGGCGATCTTGGAATAACAAGTGGCACTGCTACGGTGAGTATAGCCTCAGCAGGCACACTTTATCTGAATGGTACTTCTATAGCTGAGACAGCAGGTGAAAAATTTACTTCCCTTGTTGACGCAATAAATGCAGCAGGAATTACAGGTGTTACGGCAACAGGCGCAAGCAAGGGCGATTTTGCCATCTCCATAAATAACGGCAACGATCTAAATGCCCGAAACAGTCTGGCTTCTGCTACAAATATCTTGAAAAATTCTTCTGCTCACGGTGCTATTTCGCTCACATCAGATGATACTATATCTATAGGCGGCACGACGCCTGCAATCGGCGGATTTATCGCAGACTCATATACGCCTACAGGAAGTTTGAGCGATGTTGACGTTACATCACAGTCAACTGCAGAAGATGCGATTACAACGGCTAAATCTGCATTAAAGAATTTAGATTCGATCAGGAGTGGTTTGGGTTCTGTGCAAAATCAGATCAAAGCAACGGTTGAAAACATCACTACAACACAGATCAATATCAACTCTGCAGAATCCTCCATTAGAGATGTAAACTTTGCAAAAGAATCGTCCAATTTCTCCAAACTGCAGATCTTGGCACAGTCAGGCACATACGCACTGGCTCAGTCAAATGCAGTTCAGCAGAATGTCTTGAGACTTCTTCAGTAATTATTGACAACGTCACAATGTTATATCGAGCCCGCTTATCACAAGCGGGCTTTTTTTGTTGTATTTCAAAATCCATCGCATGATTAATTCTTAAGGAAATGCCGGTTTGTTTTTCCTGCAGTATTTAAATAACTTGCTGATATTTGCTGTTTCATCTATAATAAGAAATAGCTCTGTTTAAAGGAAATGAATCGGCGGTATATGATGATAAAATATCCGGCATATTGACGCAGGATAGGGTTGCATAAAACAAAAGGATTAAAAAATGGGGAATAAAACTACCTTAGCTAAAAAAGAAAAAGGTAAATACAAGGCATTTCCGACAATAGCAAAAACAAAAGATGAATATATTGTAGCTTTTAGAGAAGGTTACACAGATAATACAAAGCCGCATGGCAAAAACGGATGTGTTAAATTTTTAAAAAGTAGAGATTTAAAAAATTGGCAAGAGTATAAATTGCCGTTTTGTGATAATGAGCTTGATTCCATTATTTCCGGTGTATTTGATAAAGATATGTTTCTTGTTACGCGCAGTTATGAACATAAAAAAAGAAACGATGTTTATATAAGCAGATTTAAGGCAGATGAAATGCCGCAAAATAGAAAACTGCTCAAACTTGATAATACCCAATTTACAATGTTTGGACATATTTTTAAAAATAAAAATGAGCTATTAGCTACAGCTTACGGAAGGCATAAAGGAATTGATTCGCCTATTCTATTTCGTTCGGATGATTTTGGCAAAAATTGGCAAATAAAAAGTTTGATAACTCCATATGGACACAATCCTATACTCAACGAAACATCCATAACGCAATTTAGTGATAAATTTATAGCAATTATGCGCTCGCAAGAGCCATCTTATGATTTATACTATTCATTCAGCAGCGATTTAGTAAGCTGGAGCAAACCGGAAAAAGTAGGCATTTTGGGACATGCACCGATGTTAAAAATCATAGAAAACGGTGATTTGGCGTTTGCTTTTAGGGATTTAAATGGTGATTTACCCGGCGTAAGTTTGGCTTTGAGCAAAAATGGCATTGATTGGGAATATAAAAAGATCTGTAATTATACGGGTAATTTATACAACGGCGGCTATGCCGATTTTGTTGAGCTTGATGATAATAGGCTATTTGTTGTATATTATATTAGCGATAAAGATAACGAGCCGTGGATAGAGGGGAAAGAGGTGATATTATGAGCGAAAATATAGTGGCTTTTATTGTAGCAAGGCTGTCATCATCAAGACTGCCGAAAAAGCAGCTTAAAAAAATAGGCGGCAAAAGAATAATAGATTGGACTATAGAAAATGTTAAAAAAAGCAGACTTGTTAATAAGATTGTTATAGCTACAGCAGATGAAAAAGACAACAGACCGCTTGCAGATGTTGCAAAAGAACACAATATTGAAACTTTTTTATATAGTGGCGATATTAATGATGTTGTGGGCAGGCTTGCAAAAGCCTCGCAAACTTACGGCGCCGATATTCCCATTTTGATAAGCGGCGACTGCCCTTTAATTTGGGCAGAATCACTCGATAAAATGATTGATAAAATTTTGCAGGATAAAGAACTTGATGCTGTAGGTTTTTGTCAAAAAGAGAATAGACCTACAATTCATGAGGGAATGGGTGTTTATAGAAAGAAGTGCTGGCAGTTGGCTGATAAGCTTTCTGATAAACCCAATTTAAGGGAACATCAGTTTCCTATTATAGGAATAAAATCCGAATTGTTTAAAACCGGCTGCGTTGTCGATGATGATATTTTTTATAGAGTAAAACATAGGATGTCTGTAGATACGCATGCCGATTTGGAGTTTATGAATGTTGTCTCCAAAGAATTAAAAGATAAAGATTTGGAATTTAATATGCCAAATGTAGTTGAGTTGCTTTTGGAAAAGCCTCGAATTATGAACATAAATAAAGATGTTCATCAGATAAAAGTGGATGAAAAAACAAAAAAGGCGTTGTTCATCGTAGAAAATGAGGATAATCTCGATTTGTTTTTCAATATGGCATATGATTTAACTAAAAGAGGTGTTGGTGTTAGATTTTTTGCACATAACAAAGCAGTTTGCGATAGAATTGAACAAGCTGATTATGGCATTTTAGACAGCTATGACAAAACTAAGTTTGATTTCGTAATTGAGGGCTAAGTTTGTTGTATTATGAGACCACTGCACAGCGTATAGTTTCTTATCAAGCTCTTGAAACGAATATGAATTTTAGATAACCTAATTA
>CAZOGA010000130.1:0-3595 GCA_964579095.1 uncultured Desulfurellales bacterium | reverse complement strand
TGTCGAAAAATAGAGAGAATCTATACATAATCCTAACACAGCATATAGCCGTAGATTATATTTTGCACTTGACAATATTACAGCAATCTGTATATTAATTCGGTGCGTTTAGCACACGGGCCCATAGCTCAGTTGGCTAGAGCCACCGGCTCATAACCGGTTGGTCCCAGGTTCGAGTCCTGGTGGGCCCACCACTTTTTATTAATGACTGTTGATGAAGTAGTTGCTGTATTAGAACTATATTTTCCTTTATCCTTACAGGAAGGCTGGGACAATTCCGGTCTTCAAATTTCCAAGCAAGATAATATCATAAAAGGTGTGCTGCTATCATTAGACGTTGGTATGAAAACGATTATAGAAGCTAAAGACAATAACTGCGATCTCGTCATCGCACATCATCCATTATTATTTAAATCAACAAAGAAAATATACAGCAATGTGTATCCTTATAACGTCATACAAGAGGCTATAAAAAATAATATATGCGTTTATGCTTTTCACACTAATCTTGATATTGCAAAAAATGGCTTAAATGACAGGTTGTGCAAAATGTTAAAGCTGCAGAATATTCATATTATTGAAAATACCCCGCCTCTTAGAATCGGCGAATTGGAAAAAGAAATTCCCCTGGATAAAGCCATAGAATATATAAAAAATACTCTTGGTGTAAATAGGCTTAAATATACGGACTATGGCAAAAAGACAGTAAAAAAAATAGCGGTATGTTCAGGCAGTTGTGCCGATATGGTATATGATATTAAAGAACAATTTGATCTATTTTTAACGGGAGATTTAAAACACCACACGGCATTTTACGCTAAGGAGAGCGGTATAAATATTGTTGATGCGACACATTTTTACACAGAAATCTGCTCAAAGTATATTCTTGCGGATATTTTATCTGAGAAACTTAAAAATGTAGAAATAGTTATAAGCAAAAGTGATGAACTGCCATGGAAATATAAATAAAATAGGGAGGCTGATTTTGAACCAAGATATCTATAAACTTTTGGAAGTGCAGAAATTTGACAAACAAATATCCAATTTAGAAAAAAGTATTGAGAATCTGCATACAAAAAACAATAAGATTGCCAGTGTTCTGCTGCAAAAAAGAAAAATGATAGAAAAAATGCAATCTGAGCTGAAGGAAATGGAAAAAGACAGGGATGTTAAAAAAGAACTTTTAAATGATGCAGTGGAAAGATTGAAAAAATTAGATATAAAAATCAATGAAGCAACATCCGAAAAACAGCTGAAAGCAGTTAACACGGAAATAGATATAGCAAAAACCAACGAAACCACCTTAAAAGAAAAAATCAAATCTTTAAATGAACGTATAGACGGAAAATCTAAAGAAACTTTATCTAAACAGGAAAAGTATGAACAGTTGGAAAAAGCCAGAAATGATTATGAAAATGAATATTTAAAAGAAAAGAAAGAGATAGATAACAAAATCGAAAAAATAAACAAAGAAAAAACAAAATTGTTTGACAGCATAAACCCAACGCTGCTCGCTAAATACAATCAAATAAACAGATGGGCAAAAGGCACAAGCGTCGTTCCGGTAAAATCGGACGCATGTTATGGATGTTTTATGAAAATTACGCCGCAGGCACTTGTTATGTTGGAAGAGACGGAAGATGTAGTTTATTGTTCAAATTGCGGACGCATACTTTACAAGGAAGAAGATGAGGAATCTTGAGTTCTTCGAGGCACTATTAAAACTCGGTTCCATAGAACAAGTTATAATGAATAATCCTGCATTGAAGACATCTGATGTTATTAAATTTTTTGATGAAATATTTAATTGTCTGAAACAAAATAAACAGGACGTTTATGAACTCTATACCGACGGCGCTTCAAAAGGCAACCCCGGATTAAGCGGGGTCGGATATGTAATAAAGAAAAACAACACGGTCATAGACGAAACCTGTAAATCTATCGGAGTGGCAACAAACAACATAGCAGAATACACAGCATTGATAGAAGGATTAAAAAAACTGCTTGAACTTAAGATAAAATCAGTCAATGCATACAGCGACTCCGAGTTGATGGTCAAACAGATAAACGGCGAATATCAGGTGAAAAATAGCAAAATCAAATCACTATACACACAAGTCAAAAATTTAATTAAACAGTTTGATTATTTTTCAATTTCTCATATACCGAGGGAAAAAAATAAGTTAGCCGATAGACTATCCAAAGAAGCAGCTCAATAATATTTTGGCTAACCCTGCACACCCTAAACCGCTTTTAAGCAACTTATCTGCATATTGGCGTTTGGCGTTATCTAAAATAATAAGCCATTATAAATTCAAGATAAACACAATGCAATCAATAATGTGTAAACAAAACCACGGCAGAAAGATAAAACATTATCTTTATTTCTATATATAGCTATACCTTCGACATCCGACTTCTTCTCTTCAGCTCAAAAACAATATAGGATGTATAGTTACTTAACATAATAATTCACAAGTTTATATTCAAAAGCAGCATATATATTTAATCTATCCAAGTGAAGTCTGTCAGGCAGCTTAGGAAAAGGAGATGCATCTCTTATAGCCTGCATAGCCGCATCGTCTAATATTTTTGACCCGCTGGATCTCACCAGCGATAATCTGTATAAGCTGCCGTTTTTGGATATACTGAAATACACAAGCAGCCGCCCCTGCATGCCATTTTCTCTTGCATCTTGGGGATATATCCAGACATTCTCAACTTTATCTTTTATATGTTTCATATATGATGCATATTTGATAGATTGAGTACCGATAGCAACAGTCGCTTCTCTCGATGCATGTTTATAAGAATATTCCTTTGACGTGCCGCCTGCAAAACCATTTATATTTTTATCGCCTGGGATACTATTTCTACTGAACAATTGTCCTTTTAATCTAAAAATAGATTTGCTTTTATTGGCTTTAGTTTTTTTTTCAGGCACATTTTTTATATTCCTATGTTTTGCCTTAACTGAATTAGGCATTTTAGATTTTTGCAGCGTAGCAAGTTTCTTTTCTGCTTTTGACTTAATTTCTTCCTGTTTTTTATTGGCGATGTGCACTGTAGACGATAGTTTTTTGGGCATTATTGTAGTCATTTTCATAGGAATTTTTTCTTTAGCACTATATGTTTTTGCCTTCCCTGCCCTGTTTATATTAGCTGATATTTTATGTTTTTCTCTACGTGCTTTTATCTTTTGCTTTTCTTTAGGAAGATTTATTATATCAACACTATAAACAGGATTATATTTCAGATGCCGCTGTTTATTCGACAGTTCAATATAAAATATTACAGTTAGAATAATATGTATTGTTAAAGATAAGATTAAAGACAATAGAAACAATCTTTTCATAGAATGTCATAATATACAAAAAATAAAAAAGAACAAATCGAATTAGGAATATCATTAGATGCTTTTAATTTTTGAGAATTATAGAAATATTATATTATGCAGAAAACAATAAGCTGTCATAATACACATCCATAGGCTTTTTATAATCAAGTGTTTGATGAAATCTCTTGTAGTTATAGAAGTTGATATAATCTTTTACATCTTCTTTCAGCTCTCCTATTGAATCGTATTCATTTAGAT
>CAZOGA010000129.1:0-3683 GCA_964579095.1 uncultured Desulfurellales bacterium | reverse complement strand
GCTATATGCATACCATTATTGTAAATTACTCGTTATAATAGGGCGGGAATGCAGGATTAATGTTGACTTTTTATCCTATAGGCTTATTATTTGAATAGTTTTGCAGGGGGACGTATTTGGGTTCGACAGGGTGTTTTAGTGCTTTAACGTTATGCCGAGTTCTTGCCGGCTCGTTAAATCGGCAGGGAAAAAATAAACGCAGAAAATAACGAATACGCATTAGCCGCTTAGAATAGCGGCTGAGGTTGCTGCTGCAGACTTCCATTGCAGTTTCATCAGCAATCTAATATCGAGCAATGGCTCATCGAAGCGTTTCTTTCGGTTTCCACTTTGATGAGTAAATAAAATCGAAAGGCTTGCTTGAAGTTTAGCTGTTTTTTTATTCAAGTAAGCTATTAAAAAATAGCTAAGCATATGAAAACGTTATTGTGCGACGCACACCTGGACGCGGGTTCAACTCCCGCCGTCTCCACCAAAAAGAACTTTCCTGCCTGCCGCGCCAACGGCGCAGGTAGAAGTGTCAGATGCTTCTAATAAAATTATATTATCTGTGTAATAAAACCAGCCCTTTATTATTGACTTTGTATCCTGCTTCTATATCATGGTTTAGCTGTTTTTTAATCAAATATATCTACCTGCGCCGTTGGCGCGGCAGGCAGGTACGCAGCAGACGTATATTTTTTGAAAGGAGTTTTGTGATATGCTAAGTATTGCCGCCATGACTTTTAAACATGCTTTTAAAGACAGAATAGGCATAGTTATTTTAAGCATAATAGTGATTTATTTTTTGGTGCCCGTGTTCAGCTCTTTTTCTATGCGTCAAATTCAGGAAGTATCCATCACTATGTCTTTGACCATCAATTCATTTATACTTCTGCTTTTATCCATATTCGGTGCAACGGCAACAATATGGCGTGATATAGAACGAAAGTTTGTATACACTATTTTGTCTTATCCCATCAAAAGAAGCGACTATCTCATAGGCAGATTTTTAGGTTTTGCCCTTGTTATGCTCGCTGTTCTTATAGTGAATCTGCTTTTGTCCGTCATATCTATACATATCTGCGCAGGCATGTATAGATCAAGGCTGCCTATTGTGTGGCACAACATAGTGTTTGCATTTCTATTTTCATATCTTAAATATCTTTTGCTTATGGCTTTTGGCTTTTTCTTTGCATCGTTTTCAACGTCGTTTTTTGTGCCATTTTTTGCAACAATATCCGTATTTATAGCAGGCAATGCATCTCAGGGTATCTATGATTATATATTCCATGCCGGTTCTCACGGTTATTCCTTAATGTTTAAGTCCATTATAAAAGCTGTTTATTATGTATTGCCGAATTTTTCATCATTTGACTTGACTGCTTATGCTGCATATGCTCTAAAACTTAATTATGGAAATATGCTATCGGCATTTGTATATTTTATTTTATATTTTGCTGTTGTTATGAGCTTTACAAATATTATATTTAAGAGACGCGATTTAGTATGAAGTATCTTCTTTTTGCCGTTTCCTTTGTTTGTCTTATTATCTATATGCCATATTTTACGCAAAGTATAGAAAAAAAACCTGCATCTGCAAAACTTGGATTTGTGCCGCAGGGCAGGCTGTATGGAGCGCTGCTCGGAGAATTTAGATGGTTTGAAGGCGATTACTATACGTTTAAATCGATTATCTACTACGGTGAAAAAACGAAGGATATTGCACAGCAGAATTACAATAGTGTTGAATATTACAACTTATACAGGATTATTGAAACAGCTGTTCTGCTAAATCCCTACAATGAGGATGCCTACTATTTTGCTCAAGGCGCATTTACATGGGGCGTAGGTCAGATTGGGGCTGTCAACAGTATTTTGAAATATGTTTACAAATACAGGCCTTGGGATTTTCAGATACCGTTTTTTTTGGGTTTTAACTGTGCTTATTTTCTGCATGACTATAAAGATGCTGCTGTGTATTTTAAGCAAGCAGCGGATATGACACACTCAAGCCTGTTTACCAGCCTTGCTGCAAGGTATTTTTATGAAGGCGGACAGACAAAACTCGGCATATCCTATCTTGAATATATGATAAAGAATACAAAAAGCAGATCCGTGAGAAAAATATATGAAAAAAGATTGCAGGCTTTAATATATATAGATATGCTCTCTTCTGCCGTATCAAAATATAAGATAAATTACGGCAAAACGCCAAAAACATTAAAAGAACTTATGAATGTCGGCATTATCGGCAAGATACCGAAAGACCCGTATGGGGGAAGGTTTTATATAACAAAGGACGGAAAAATAGAAACAACGAGCAAACTTGCAAAGGGATGGAAAAATGAAGGCAGTAGAAGTAGAAAATCTAACTAAAAGCTATAAACAAAAACTCAAAAAAGTGCAGGCATTAAAAGGGATGTCGTTTGAGATTGAAGAGGGGGAGATATGCGGCTTTTTAGGACCAAATGGTTCAGGTAAAAGCACAACGCTTAAAATAATGATGGATTTCATAAGAGCGGACAGCGGCAATGTATTAATAAACGGCATAAGTTCTAAAGATATTAAATCAAGAATAAGCATAGGTTTTATGCCTGAAAATCCGCCATACATAGATAGCTTAACGGGAAAAGAACTATTGATTCTATCGGCTAAGATGCATGGCATAGAAAAAGAGAAGACTTTAAAGAAAGCCGGTGAGCTGCTTGGCGCATTGGATTTGAAAGAATCCGCAAATAAAAAATTAAGAAACTATAGCAAGGGAATGATTCAAAGAATCGGGTTTGCAGCGAGTCTTATTATAGATCCAAAAATTCTGATTCTGGATGAGCCTGTGAGCGGGCTTGATCCTATAGGGCGTTATAAATTTAAAAATATGATAAAAGAAGCTCAGAACAACGGATCTACGGTATTTTTCTCATCTCATATCATATCCGACATAGAGGATATTTGCGATAAGGTGATTATTATAAATAAAGGCAGCGTTATCAAAGTTGTTAATGAACAGATGATGAAAATTTTTTCGCTTGAGGGCTATGATATTATTGTTCCGAAAAATGCGCAGGTTGGCAATTTTGAATATAAAAGTTTAAAGAACGGATTCAAAAGTATAATGGTAGACAAGAACAAGCTTGATGAAACAATCATTAAATTGAAGCAAAATAGTGTGAGTATAATTGCCGTAGAGCCTATAAAAAAAGACTTAGAGAAACTGTTTGTTGAGATAATAGAGTAAGAAAAAGTGTATGCCTGCAGATTTATGTTTGAATTTTTGAAAAGAGCGCCGGATAAAAAGAGATGTTTATAAAAAACTACAAAAGCGGAAAAACGACCCAAGAGGGAATCCGAGAAAAACTATATTGTGCCGGAAAAGTTCGGTATGTTATGTAAATCTATGAGGTACAGTTTAGGAGTGCTTAATAAAAATTGAAATCAGTTACCGAGAAAAAAGTCGTGAACAAAAGTTGGCCAGGTCCAAAAAATATTAAAATAAATCATTAAAATTATTTATCTGACTTTACTCAAAGATTATCAGCACTGTCAACTTAGGCGCTTATTATGCTTATTCACAATGTCCCTTTCTTCCTTGATTTGTGAATAAGCACAATAAGCGCTTTAAGATTATCTTTATCTGTCTTACTTCCTTAATTTGAAATTTATCATTTATTATCCTGAAAGTCGTATAAAGCGTACACTATTTG
>CAZOGA010000128.1:0-3700 GCA_964579095.1 uncultured Desulfurellales bacterium | reverse complement strand
AATATGTGTTAAGAAATTTAAGTAAAAATGCGTTAAAAAAACAATATGTCTGAGCTGAAAGCGAGTTTTATTGTTTTTAGCATTTTTATGAAGAATTTTAACATATTTTGCTCAGCCTTGATCTTTTCTTTGGTTCTGTTTCTTTTGTATCAAGACAAAAGAAATGAACATAACAATATAATTGTAAAAATCATTTATTTTTATACAACAGCGAAGAATAGTTTTTGATAGGTAAAAAAGCCTGCGGGTCTGCGCCCGTTAGTTAGTTAATAATCTAAATCAAAGAGTTATGCCAAATGTTTACCCTGTGGAATCGGCAAAGCCGTAGATAGACAATTCCACAGGGTAAGGCCAGACACCGAAATTTCTAAAGTAAAGGTTTATAAAACAGAGCTGTTGTGCTATAAATATATACTATTTTTCAATGGAGGCAATTATGAATCTATCTGAAAAACTGCATAATTCTATGGTATCTTCTCCAAACACGCCTTTTATATTTGAGAATGAACAATACACATTCGGCTATATTGACATAATGTCAAGAAAAACCGCTGCGTTTTTAAAGGATGCAGGTGTAAAATTCGGCGATAGAGTGGCACTGCAGATGCCTAAATCAATGGAATTTATCTATTTTCATCTATCAAATATGATGATCGGCGCGATTACCCTGCCCTTGAATACGGGTTACGGCGCGAAAGAGATTGAATATTTCCTAAATGATTCAGGAAGCACTTTTTTCATAACCTACAGGGAAAATTATGTAAAATTAAAAAATATACTCAATAGATTGAATATTAAAACAATTCTTATAGATGCTGCGGCGGATGACACACTTTTTTATTTAGATGAGATAAAACAATATACGCCTATAAAACCAGATTTTAGTGCAAAGGGCAACGATGCAGCCATGATAGGATATACATCCGGCACAACCGGCAGGAGCAAAGGCGCTATAATCACTCATGATAACCTTGTTTTTAATATGGAGGCATTGAAAAAAGCATGGCAATGGACAAACAGCGATGTTCTGCTGCATGTTTTGCCTTTATTCCATTTTCATGGATTAGGCGTGGCGCTGCATGGAGCGCTGAATGCGAAGAGTAAGGTTATTATGCATAAAAAATTTGATCCTATACGCATATGGGACACTATAGAAAAAGATAAAATAACGATGTTTATGGGCGTTCCCACGCTATATCATAGAATGGTGCAATCGTGGCACAAGTTAAAGCAAAAACCCGATATAAGCTCTATGCGCGTTTTTATTTCAGGATCTGCACCGCTTTCCGAGAAATTGTTTTATCAGTTTGAAGAAATCACAGGACATAAAATTTTGGAACGCTACGGAATGACAGAAGCCGGAATGATAGCATCAAACCCATATGAGAACGCAATGCGTATTCCGAAAAGCGTGGGGTACGCGCTGGACGGATGCAAAATAAAGATAGTTAAAGACGGCAGCAGTGCACGGCCTGATGAAGTCGGCAATGTATATATCAAGGGAAATAATATTTTCAAGGGATATTGGGGGATGCCTCAAAAGACAAAAGATTCGTTTACAGATGGATGGTTTGAAACGGGCGATATGGGATACATGGATAAAACGGGCCGGCTGTTCCTCATAGGCAGGTCTAAAAATATGATAATAACGGGGGGTTTTAATGTTTATCCCAAAGAGGTTGAATATATTTTAGAGGAGCATAATTGCGTTGATGAAGCTGTCGTATTCGGCATGGAAGATAGAGATTTTGGAGAAAGGGTTGAGGCCGCCATAACACTTATCAAACATGATTATATAACTGCAGATGATTTAATTGCATTCTGTAAAAACAGGATAGCACACTATAAGTGCCCCAAAAAAATACACATTGTAAAGGAAATTCCAAAAAATGCTATGGGTAAAATTGTAATAAACGAGATTAAAAAACTATTTTGAATTTTAAATAGTTGACAAAATTTAAATAATGATTATAATCTGTAGTTAGTTCAAATTAGAATTGTTTTAAGTAGGTGTGGGTTATGAACAGTGAATTAGAAGATGAAATAAAAACAATTTACGAAAGTATAAAGCCGCAGATAGAACAGAGGTTGGAAGAGTTCAATCAAATAGGAAAAAGAAATAATAACAGAGAGTTATTTAAAGAATTGGTATTTTGTTTAATGACTCCGCAATCTAAGGCCAAAGTTTGCTGGGGCGTGACTAACAAAATTTTTGAGAATGATTTTATTTATAAAACGGATAAAAGCCTCTTGATTGATGCTGTTCACACGGTAAGATTTAAAAATAAAAAAGCACAATATATATTGGATGCCCGGGGTCGGTTTGCACATAATAATAACTTGTCTGACATTTTAAATGGTTTTGAAAATAATTTAGATGCGAGAAAATGGCTTGTCAATAATATAAAAGGCATGGGATATAAAGAATCAAGCCATTTTTTGAGAAACATTGGAAAAGGGGACAATATAGCCATTTTGGACAGACATATTTTGAAAAATTTGACATTGTTGAATGTCATAGAAAAATATCCGGCTTCCATAAGTAAAAAAAATTATTTACTTATGGAAAATAATATGAGAGAATATTCAGAATATATCAATATAGAAATGAATCGCTTGGATTTTGTATTATGGTATAAAGAAGCTAAAGAGGTGTTCAAATGAATAAATTTAATAAAGGTGATGCAAGGGAAATACTTATTAAACATAGCATATCCCCGTCATACCACAGAATCAGCGTGTTAAAATATATGCTGAACAATAGAACGCACCCTACGGTTGAGATGATTTATAAAGAATTGATTGATGAAATTCCCACATTATCGAAAACTACGGTCTATAACTCTTTAAATCTATTCGAGCAGAAACATATTGTATCGCCTTTAAATATTGAACCCGATACATTGAGATATGATATCAATACAGACCCGCATATGCACTTTATCTGCAGAGAGTGCGGCGAAATTTATGATATATATTTAGACATTAAAGATTATATTGCCGATATGAAAGAACTTGAAGGATATAATGTTGATCAGTGCGATATTGTTCTGCATGGCGTGTGTAAAAAATGTCGGGATAAAGAAAAGAAAACTTATTAAACTAATAGGGAGGAGTATTAAATGAAGAAGTACAAATGCTCGGTATGCGGTTATATTTATGACCCTGCGGTCGGCGATGAGGACGGCGGGATTGCCCCCAATACAGCTTTCGAGGACATTCCGGATGATTGGACATGCCCCGTATGCGGTGTCGGCAAAGAAGATTTCGAACTGATAGAAGAATAAAATTAATTTTAAGGAGAATCTATTATGACCAAAAGACTTGATGTTTACAAGTGTGAGATTTGCGGAAATATAATTGAAGTGCTTCATGAAGGTGCTGATGCCTTGGTATGTTGCGGGAAACCTATGATAAAATTTGATGAAAAAACAGCAGATACATCTACGGAAAAGCACGTGCCGTTTATAAAAAGAGAAGACGGCAAATATATTGTAAAAGTAGGAGAAAAGACAGCGCATCCAATGGAAGAAAAACACTATATAGAGTGGATTGAACTTAATATTGACGGCGCTGTTTATAAAAAATTCCTCAAACCGGGTGATGCTCCTGAGGCTGTTTTTGAAGTGGCAGAAGGCAAAGACATATCAGCAAGGGAATACTGTAATATTCACGGATTATGGAAAGGACAGGAGAAATA
>CAZOGA010000127.1:0-3712 GCA_964579095.1 uncultured Desulfurellales bacterium | reverse complement strand
CCAAAAGAGGCAGAAAAAATAAAATCACTCATGGGCTTCATGCCGCAGGGAATTGGCCTTGTGCTTTATAATACTCTTACAGTCGGTGAGCATTTAGATTTTTTTGCGCAGATACGCAATATAAAGCAGGATGATAAATTTAAAGCATACAAACAAAAGTTATTGCACATGGCAGGTTTGACTCAATTTATTGACCGTCAGGCAGGTAAACTTTCAGGCGGTATGATGCAGAAGTTGTCGCTTATATGCACTCTTCTGCATAAGCCCAAATTATTGATTCTTGATGAACCTACTACCGGGGTTGATCCGCTGAGCCGATTAGAACTCTGGGATATTCTAAATGAGATGCGAAAAAAAGAAGGCACAGCAGTAATAGTGAGCACAGCATATATGCAGGAAGCCTCAAAAATGGATAAAATCCTGCTGTTTGATGGTGGTGAGATTATAGCAAACGGCACATCTGATGAGATGAAGAACTCTGTAAAGGATTTTGTTTATGAGAAAATACCGTGCGAAGATGAAGAATGTTTAGAGTTTAATAATGCGGCCTATAGCATAAAACCGCTGAAAGCAGAGCATAAAAAGCCTACACTTGAAGCGCTGTTTTTTGTAAACGCAATAAAGAAAAACAAGATGCCGCCAAAAATTGTTATTAAAGAAAGAGAGCAGCATATAGAGATCCCGCCTGTTGTTATGGAAGCAAATGGGCTGACAAAGAAATTTGGGAATTTTACGGCGAATGACCATATTGATATGAACCTAAAAAGCGGTGAAATTTTGGGTCTGCTTGGTGCAAACGGGGCGGGGAAAACTACATTTATAAAGATGCTTCTGGGGCTTTATCCAATTGATGAGGGCGAATTGAAACTGCTTGGAAAATCCATAAGAAACGGAAAAGACAGGCGCAAGCTCAAATCAAAAATTGGCTATGTCAGTCAGCACTTTGCATTGTATAAAAATATGACCGTGCGTGAAAATTTGATGTATTTTGCAAATATTCGTCAAATTCCTATAAATGATGCAACTCATCGCATATCAAGGTATGCGGAAGAACTGGGTTTTAATGAATATTTAGACTATATGCCAGGCGAACTGCCACTTGGTATCAATCAGCGTTTTTCGGTTGCTGCAGCGATACTCCATGAGCCTGTGGTGCTGTTTTTAGATGAGCCGACAAGCGGCGTTGATGCCATTGCAAGGGCACAATTTTGGCAAATGCTGAAACTGTTAAAGAAAAAATGGGGAATTTCCATATTGATTACCACCCATTATATGAGCGAAGCAGAATTTTGCGATAGGGTTGTGCTTCTAAAAGAGGGCAAAAAGATCGCAGACAATACAGTCGCAAACCTTTATAAAAAACATCCTCAAGCAAAAAATTTTGAAGAAATTTTTTTAGACTACTACAAGGATACAGAATGAATATCGGCGTAATTAAGGCATATATACTTAAAGAATTTAAAGAATTAATTAGATCACGCATGATTATTATGATCTATCTTCTGCCGGCTATGATCATTGTGCTTTTCGGATACGGCATACGCATGGATATAACCCATTCAAGAACACTGATTATCGACAACGACCAAAGCAAGTATTCTCAAGATTTAACAGCAAAATTCGAACACTCAAAATATTTTGACACAACAACATCGCATATAAGTGAAAAACAGGCATTAAGACTTATCAAGCAGGCAAAAAAGGACATTGTAATTATTATTCCTTCATCATTTGAAAAAAGGTTGCTGCATGGGCAAAAAACAGATATTGGCGTATTCATTGACGCATCGTTTCCAACAAGGTCATATACAATGGAAAGCTATGTTGAGGGTGTTATTTTGAATGAGGCAGAGAGTGTTTCAAGGGGTCATTTAACAAAGGGGCTGATAACCATAAATAACCGCAACCTTTTTAATCAGGCAATGCGTGATGAAGATGCAATTGTACCGGGATTGATAGGGCTTGTTTTGTTTGTAGCTCCTGCTATTTTGGCTGCACTTATGATTGTTAAAGAAAAAGAAAAAGGGACTATATTCAATTTTTATGCATCACCCATAAAAAAGGAGGAATTCCTAATTGCTAAGCTGACACCTCCGTTTATATTACATTCTTTAAATATTTTTATACTGTTTTTAATCGCCGTTTATCTATTTAATGTTCCGTTCCGCGGCAGTTTTATGCTCTATTGGCTATCAAGCGAACTTTATGTGCTCATTAGCCTGTCAGTAGGTCTACTTGTATCTGTTATTACACGCTCTCAAATTGTTGCTGTTGTACTTACCGCAATAATCACTATCCTCCCGGGATTTTTATATTCGGGTATTATTCTGCCAATCTCTGCAATGGATCATGAATCCTACATAGAAGCTCATATATTCCCCGTAATGTACTACAATCATATTATTTATGACACATTTTTAATAGGACAGGGCCTTTCATCGCATAAAATAGTAATGTACCTTTTTATATTAACTATCTATGCATTCACGCTGTTTGGACTTGGCAGAATATTTCTTAAAAAGGAACTTAAATGATAAGGGTATTTCTAACAATAGTAGGCAAAGAACTTATAGGTTTTTTGCGCTCATGGGGTTTGGTTATAGTGGTGCTTTATTCATTCACACTTGACCCATATATTGCTGGCAGCGGCATGCAGATTAAACCAAAGAATGTAACAATTGGGTATGTTGACTATACAGGCGGCGGCATATCTCAAAAAATACTATCGCATTTGCACAAACCCGAGTTTTTATCGCCTGTAAGATTTTCATCCCAAAAGCAGTTAAGCCGCGCAATTTTTAATAAGGAAATTCTTGTAGGCATAGTATTTGATCAGAACTTTGAAAAGGATTACAGATTGGGCAAAAAAGCCGCATTGAATGTATTACTTGACGCAACGGCAGCATCCCAGAGCTTTATAACTTTGAGCTATCTCCAAAACATTGTGCTCAATTTTTCATCTATCAATATGCCGATTCAGATAAAAACACACAAACTGTTTAACCAGAATGCCGATGATCACTCGTTTATGGCATTGTCTGAGCTGTTATCTGTTATAACGATGCTCTCTATCCTTCTGCCGGCTATGGTTTTTGTTAAAGAAAAAGAAGAAGGCACATGGGACATCATGCTTCTTACTCCTGTAAGCCCAAAGCTCATTATTCTTGCCAAAAGCTTTTCGCAGGTTATTATTATCATGGTAGGGACAGTTATATGTACAGGTCTTGTTCTGTTTGGCTCGTTTGATATTCCGATAAACGGCTCATTTATAGCTTTTTTACTGCTGACATTTTTCTACACTTTTACGAGTGCAGGTATAGGACTTTTTGTCGCTGCTGTCTCAAAGAGCATGATGCAGGTAGCCCAGCTTTCTACGATAATTATGATGCCCTTAATATTTTTAAGTGGTGCATGGACACCGGTTTATGCAATGCATCCCGCATTGCAGACGCTTTCGCTTCTTTCACCGCTTCGATATTATATCGAAGGGTGTGAGAGCATTTTTTACAGAGGCACAGCTTTTGTTGATCTTTGGCAATATTTTGCAGGGGTTTTAATTTTAGGCAGTATACTTTATTGGTATGGTTTTAGAAAAATAGGAAAACTGTTTTAATGTGCTGCCCGATCTAAATCCTGTGTGATTGAAAATATTGCCCTATGAGACCATTGCACAGTGTATAGTTTCTTATCAAGTTCTTGAAACGAATATGAA
>CAZOGA010000126.1:0-3722 GCA_964579095.1 uncultured Desulfurellales bacterium | reverse complement strand
TGCATCCTAATCTGTTGCCGTTAGCAAGCGTAGATTTTGAGGGCTAGCTAAGGAATTACTTGGCACATATTGCAATGCCCCCAAATCAAGATTTTGCGCTGTCCTAGGAGAACCTGAATAATCTACCGTGGTACCCACATCAACCCCTTTGTTTCTGCAAGGACTGTTCTCCTTTAGTAAAAAAATGGCATGCTGCAGGTCAACAAACATAGGATCAACTCCTATTGAGTTGTTAGAACTAATTATATTATGAGCACCTTCTGTCTTAAAATCGGATTTTCCACCGTTATTATCAAAAAATATATTATTTTTAATAACAGTGTTATAAGCTTTCGAACCTAACAAAATGCCATCTCTAAAATTACCATAAACAGTATTGAAATAAATTTCAGCATCTCTTGAATTATAATTTACGAATATACCATGAACATTATGCGTTATTATGCAATTTATCACCTTATTTCCTTTTCCTGTTGTTACCAATACGCCCGCTCCTCTTCCTAAATCCTTTCTACCATTATCATGACAGTAGCATCTACTTATAGTATTGTAAATAGGGTCCAGTTCACTATCTGAATATCCATTATATATGTGCACTCCACAGCCAGAATTTCCGTAAATTTCACAATGTTCCACTAAATTATAATCACCATTTATGTATATGCCATGGTCGCGTGGGTCGGTACCATTATTATAAATTTCAGAATCAATTATCCTGCAATGAGAACTTTTTCCATTAATCAATATTCCCTGAACAAAATTCTTCTTGCCACCGGGAATATTCCCTATCTTGCAATTTTTTAAAGTAATGAAGCTTGAGGCATCCATTTTGACTACGTCATTGCTGACATTTCTGCCATCAAGAATCAAGTTGCTAATTGTGATATATTTCTTTTTGTCAAATGTTATCACCCGATATCCAGACCGGGGCTTGATTGTAACCTGTTCTCCTTCAGGTGCAGTTATCACTGTGTTCTGTGATTCAGAGATACCGCTTGGAATCACATTAAACAGTTCCTCCTCGTAGACACCACTTAATAAAAGAACCGTATCGCCCGATTTAATTTTCTTTAGTGCCTTATGAATCGTTCTAAATGGACTACCAGCAGTACCATTATTTTTTAGGTCGCTGCCATGAGAGCTTACATAAAATGTGGCTGCTATAGCACCTGGGCATATAAAAGTAACTAGTATAAAACCGAAAACCATAATGGCCACAGTTTTTTCGAATCTTGTAATCCATCTCACAAAGCAGTACCATTATTTTTTAGGTCGCTGCCATGAGAGCTTACATAAAATGTGGCTGCTATAGCACCTGGGCATATAAAAGTAACTAGTATAAAACCGAAAACCATAATGGCCACAGTTTTTTCGAATCTTGTAATCCATCTCACAAATTTGTTCTCCACTAATTATGCTGACGATTAATCTCGTTGCCCTGATAATTGGCAGAAATTATTATTGAAAACCATATCCATGGTATTTTTCCGTAGTAGGTTACTGCGCCGGCATCAAAAAATAACAGAAAACCAAAAACTAGTAATAAGAGAGCTTGATATCTCCTAGTTTCCAGATCTGCCCTATTCTTCAAGTTTTGACATATTCTGAGTATTATACTCAGATACATGCTAAAATATGTCACGAAACCCAACAGACCAGTACAAGCCAGAATCTCAACGTAATTGTTATGAGCATACGTTTTATGAATACCAAGCATGGGACTATATTTTTTCACATTTTTACTAAAATTGTTTAAGCCTACTCCTAATATCGGATTTTCTTTGAACATCTTTAGACCTGCTATAGTATATGCATATCTTAAAGATGTACTGTCATATGTAAAGGAACTTTTATAGCCTTTTTCCTTAAAAAAATCCAAGGCCGTCTCAAATCTATGCTCTACTAGGCTTTGACTAAGAACATTGACAAGGAAGACAGCAAGAATTATGCCTAAAATAGGTATCCAGGTAAATTTTAAAAACCTGCTTCGAATTTTTGTAGAGTAGGCATAAATAAACCCTAATACACCAAAACCCACTCCACCCAATGCTTTTTTAGATCCGCTAAGTAAGGCCACATAAGAGATTAAAAAAAATAAAGGAAATAAAGTGTATTTGAAAATCCTCATGACCTTTTTTTGATATGTCTCAGTAAGATAAAAAAATGAAATTGCAAACAATCCTAAGACCATCAGCAGCCCAAGCATATTAGCATTATGGGTTAGGCCTACTGGTCTTTCAATATGGCCTGTATGGTATTGATATAAAGCAATGGGTATATTTACTATCACAGCTAAAAAAAATGGATATAATACTACCGCTATATTTTTGTTCCAAAGACAGACGTTAAAAAGAATTAAAAACATTACAGCAATCTGGCATAATGTTAAAAGTTTAGCTAATGTCAAATCTATATCTTTGGCAGCTATACTAGAAGCCACGCAAACAGATAACCAAATAAGGTATATAACAAATTCCCGTGGCACGGTTATAGGGTATCGTCCTAAAAGTACGGTTACCAGAAATACAACACCCAATATAAATCCAAGAAGAATAACAACATAGTTCAACGGTGACACATATGACATTGTTGGAATTGATAAAACAAACAGAAAAGTAATTAAATTCAGAAAGATAAGCATAATGTTTAGGATTGCCTTACAAAAACAACTTCCTTAATTACTATTGACATTACAAAGAGATCTCTCCCAACAAATCCTCTATGATAGCATCTTCCGGCCAGACATGACCTTCATGCCAGTTCAAGTCATGATCCCAATAACCCGGACAATCGTAAACTGCCTTATTTTGATAGCAATAACTTATCTCTCCAATTTTTGGATTATGGTTTTCATCAAAGATAAAGTCAAACGCCAGACTTTGGGTTTTTATCCTTTCAACTGTATTAAAAGCTATTTTAACGCACCTTTCATCGATTCTGTCGATATTATAATCAATATCACCGCTTCCAGAGGCACGAAAATCATTTGGTCTGGTATTTCTTGTAAAACCAAATGCCCTATCCCCTATTATAGTTATCCTTGTATCAAATTTATTATCAGGCAGAAAATCCTGGAAATAGATATAACTCTTTTCTTTCGGGAAAAGGCGCCTTGCAGTTAAGACATTACCAACTGAATTGGGCAAACGTTTCAGTTTTTCCATAACTTGAGTCATAGTTTTGATTTTACTGATCTTTGTCTTTGCATCCCCAAAATAACCGCTTATGGAAACAAATCCTTTGCCAAAACTCTTACTGCAAAGTTTCTTCGCCTCTCTTTTTGTCTTAACCAACCTTACATTCTGGGAACCAGCGCCGGAGCGTAATTTGAACACCTTGGGAAATTCCGTCTTATCTATCCATTTCATTGCCTTATATTTATCAAAAAAAACATAAGATGGAACAAGCGGAGCCCCAATGGATTCTAACAGATATTTTTGCCCCACTTTATCATCAAAATGCCAGCAGGTAGATATATCAGGAAAAACTTTGATACCCATCTTTTCAACCGATGCTATTATCTGTCTGGCTACAAGCTGAGCGGCATACTCGTAATGTGCCCAATGCCATAAGAGGCCCTTAAGGCCCTTAAGTTGCTCCACTATGTCAGAATCATAGCAATTTACTGTTTTATAACCTATTTTATGTTCCGAACAGTATTTAATCCAACGGTCCGAAAAGCTTCCCTGTCGGTTATGAATTGCAAGTTTTATAGTCATATA
>CAZOGA010000125.1:2379-3745 GCA_964579095.1 uncultured Desulfurellales bacterium | reverse complement strand
TAAATTAAGGAAATAAGACAGACAAAGATAATCTTAAAATGCTTATTATGCTTATGAATATATTAAGAAAGAAAGGGACATTGTGAATAAGCATAATAAGCGCTTAAGCTGGCAACGCTGATAATTTTTGCGAAAAGGTCAGATAGATATTTTAGAATTTTTGGTTTACTTGTTGCAATAATTACGATATAAAGTTCTCTGCAACATTAATTTTGTGAGGGTGTTTATGAGTAATAATTTAATACCAATTCTTAAAATAGGTGAACTGGAAGCTAAAATTCCTATTGTTCAAGGCGGCATGGGTGTGGGCATATCTTTGTCAAATTTATCCTCTGCAGTTGCTAATGCAGGTGGAATAGGCGTTATATCATCTGCCGAAATAGGCATGCTTGAACCTGATTTTAATCTGCATCCGAAAGAAGCTAATATAAGGGCGCTAAGAAAAGAGATACGTAAGGCGAGAAGTATGACAAGCGGCATAATAGGCGTCAATATTATGGTGGCTATGTCGGATTTTAATGAGATGGCCATAGTGTCTTTGGAAGAAGGCGTAGATATTTTGTTTATAGGAGCGGGACTGCTGACTAAAAATCCTTTAAACTTAATTAAAGATAAAAATAAAAATCTTAAAACAAAAATTGTTCCTATTGTATCATCTGCAAAAGCTTTTGAGGTCACATTTAAATATTGGGCAAGACATTATAAGCGCATTCCTGATGCGGTTGTTGTAGAGGGACCGAAAGCCGGGGGTCATTTAGGATTCAAGGAAGAGCAGATTGATAACCCTGAGTATGAATTAGAAAAGATTGTGCCTGAAGTTATTGCTGCCGTTAAAGTTTACGAGAAAAAATTCAATAAAAGTATACCCGTGATACCTGCCGGAGGCATTTATACAGGGGAAGATATATACAAATTTATAAAAATGGGTGCAAGCGGAGTTCAAATAGCGACAAGATTTGTTGCAACTTATGAATGCGATGCGTCTAAAAAATTTAAGGAAGCATATGTTAATTGCAAAAAAGAGGATATAACAATTATTAAAAGCCCCGTTGGAATGCCGGGAAGAGCCATAAAAAACAAATTTCTTGAAGACGTTAGAAGCGGTATCACAAAACCTTTCAAATGTGTATGGCAATGCTTAAAAGGATGCAGCTACAGAAGCGCTCCATACTGCATAACATTGGCCTTAGTGAATGCGCAGAAAGGAAATCTTGATGAGGGATTCGCATTTGCGGGAGCCAATGCTTACAGAATTAATAAAATTGTGTCTGTTCAAGAACTGATTGATGAACTGATAGCCGAATATAAACAAGCTGCGTCAAAAATTTAATTAGGAGGTAGATAGAATGCTGATGGTGGGAAAAGA
>CAZOGA010000125.1:0-2279 GCA_964579095.1 uncultured Desulfurellales bacterium | reverse complement strand
AAATTTGAAGTTTATGACGAAGATCAGGGGGCTGCCGTTAGAGGAAGATTTATAATAGATACAGACGGCATTTTGAAAGCTGTGGAGGTTTTGTACCCGAATGTCGGAAGAAATGTCAAAGAATTAGTAAGACAGATTAAGGCATTTCTTTATGTAAGGGAGCATACAGGCGAAGTAGCGCCTGCAGGATGGGAGCCGGGCAAGAAAACAATTGAACCCTCCATTGAATTATCGGGCAAAGTATATACTGTCTGGCCTTAAAATAAAATGAGAAGGGCAAGTAACTTGCCCTTCTCAGATGCTTAACTTAGAGTGTATGGGATGAGTTACATATCTTTTATCTTATATTTGACATCATATGAAAATTCTTTGAAGTTATCTTTAAATGCCTGATGCAAGTTTTCCAGCTGCTTGTCGTATAGTTTTTTATCTGACCATGTATTTTTGGGATTCAATATTTCACTTGGCACACCGGGACATTGTTTTGGGAAATATAATTTAAATACAGGTAGCTGTTCATATTCCACATCAAGCAGCGATTCATCTAATATTGCCTTAATAATTGCCCTTGTATGGCTTATGCTGATTCTTTTGCCCCTTTCATAATTACCGCCTGTATAGCCTGTATTTACAAGCCAGCAATTCACTTTATGTTTTTCTATTTTTTCTCCCAACATCTTTGCGTATACGGCAGGATTAAGCGTCATAAAGGGAGAACCAAAACATGGTGAAAATGTTGCCGTAGGCTCTACTATATCACTTTCTGTGCCTGCAACTTTAGCAGTGTATCCGCTTAAAAAGTGATACATAGCTTGATCTTTTGTCAGCTTTGATACAGGCGGCAAAACACCAAATGCATCATACGTCAGCATTACTATATTTTTAGGATGCCCTCCTATACTGTTTGGTGCATAGTTGGGAATATGTGTTATAGGATATGAAGCACGCGTATTTTCCGTTATGGAATCATCATTGAGAAAAATTCTACGCGTGTCCTTATCAATAATTACATTTTCAAGAATCGTCCCAAATCTTCTCGTTGTTTGGTATATTAGCGGCTCATCTTCTTGGGATAGGCGTATCACCTTTGCGTAGCAGCCGCCTTCCAGATTAAAAACTCCGTCTTTCCCCCATCCGTGTTCATCATCTCCTATTAAAAACCTATCTGGATCACTGGACAGCGTTGTTTTCCCTGTTCCGGATAAACCAAAAAATACGGCAGTGTCACCATTTTCTCCTATATTTGCACTTGAATGCATTGTTAAAACACCTTTTTTTGGTAAAATATAGTTCATCGTGCTGAAAACCGCTTTTTTAATTTCTCCCGCATATCCGGTGCCGCCAATCAGTATAAGCCCCTTTTCCAAATTTATTAGAACAAAAGATTCACTAGGCGTTTTATCTATTTTTGGTATAGCATTAAATTCCGGAACTACAATAAGCGTAATCTGAGGACTAAATTTGGATAATTTTTTCTTATCAAGTTCTCTGATGAACATATTTCGTGCAAACAGAGAATGCCATGCCCATTTTGATATCACTCTTATGGGAATTCTATATTCTAAATGTGCATTTGCATATCCGTCCATTATATAAATATTTTTCTTCTGTAGATACGCACACACCCTGTTGTATAAAAAGTCAAATGAATCAGTATCAATCGGTTTATTTTCTTTGCCCCACCATATAAAATTGTCACTGGGCTTTTGTTTAACAATAAAACGAAAATCCGGAACCCTGCCTGTGTATTTTCCGCTCTTTACGACAATAGCACCAAGATGCGCCAGGATTCCTTCTTCATTTTTTATTATCTCATCGTATAACGCAGGTGTTGAAAAGTTCCTTTTTACGCTGTGTAAATTAATAATTCCCATATCTTTTAAATCTTCCGATATAGACATAATACACCTCCTATTTCCATATAAATAAGATAGATAAATACCTCAAAGTGTCAATTAATAACTGACCTTACGCATTTTGAATAAATAAAGTGTTCACTTCTAAATTTTTCTATTCAGGCCTTTCTATCTTTGCTATTGTATAAAAATAAATGATTTTTACAACTAAAGTAATTGTCCATTTCTTTTGTCTTGATACATCTATTTCGGGGTCAGGTCTAAATTTTCCAGTTTCAGATTCTTCATATTCTTGTCATAGTTGCTTTTATAGGCTAAAAAATATTGAATTGTAGATTGTGTCTTTAGCACCCTTTAATTCAAAATCTAAAATCTAAAATTCAAAATTGTTCTTTTATCTCCCGCATTAGATAAAAAGGCGTA
>CAZOGA010000124.1:0-3803 GCA_964579095.1 uncultured Desulfurellales bacterium | reverse complement strand
ACACATATTTTGCAATGCCGTTTTGAAGAGAATGCTGAACTGTAAATTGGTATAGCATACTAATTTGCAGTTTTTGTCAATTTGTGGTAATTTCCATGTATGAACATAAAGAGTGATTTTGGTTTGCTTTTTTCTGTAATTTTTATAATTTTAATTATTTTCAGCTCTGTTTTTGCACCATATGTTGCACCCTATAATCCTTATGCCATACACCCGGATTCTATTCTGCAGCCCCCGTCCTGGCATCATTTTTTTGGTACGGACAGGATAGGAAGGGATCTGTTTTCACGTATGATTTACGCAGGTAGAATATCCATCGAGGTTTCCTTGATTGCCGTAGGTATTTCTACATTTTCAGGTGTGTTTTTGGGAGCTGTAAGCGGATATTTCGGCGGAATTACAGACTCTATCATTATGCGTTTTACGGATGTTATGCTTACGTTCCCTGTTTTTTTCCTGATTTTGGCTGTGGTTGTTCTGGTTGGACCAAGCATAGTTAATGTTATGATCATTATAGGTTTAACCGGCTGGATGGGAATTGCACGTATCGTAAGAGCGGAGGTTCTGAAGTTGAAAGGAATGGAATACATAAGCGCAGCCAAGCTTCTCGGCAAAAGTGATCTGTATATTATTTTTAGGCATATTATACCTAACTCGATGTCTTTAGTTGTTGTCTATGCTACTTTAGGCGTGGGCAGTGCAATATTAGCGGAATCCGGTTTAAGTTTTTTAGGGCTTGGAGTTCAGCCTCCGACGGCAAGCTGGGGCAGTCTTTTATCGGAGGGAAAGGACGTTATACAAATAGCGTGGTGGATGACCTTTTTCCCCGGAGTTGTCATATTTTTAACGGTTATATCGTTTACGCTTATAGGGGAGCGTTTTAAATAATGTTTCAGATTGATACTAAGAAATTAAAATATTTTGACTATCCCCTATTTTTTGCAGTACTTGCCGTCAATATAATGGGTATTTTTACAATAGGTACAACGGAAGTGCATCTTAATTTTGCCCTAAAGCAGGTAATATGGGTGTTTATGGGCGCTGTTCTTGCAATAGCGGTATCATCCATAGATACAAAAAGAATAAAGAGCATAACAGTCTACTTATATATATTTTCAATTGTCCTGCTTGCTGCAGTATTTGCAAATGGTATTTTAAGTCATGGGGCGAAACGCTGGATTTCTCTATATTTTTTCCATATACAGCCGTCTGAATTTATTAAGGTAGTTATAATTTTAATGCTTGCATACTATTTTGACGAGCATCCTAAAAGTACATCATATACACTAAAGGAACTGTCAATGCCTGTTTTTATCGCACTCATACCCACTATTTTCATACTTAAGCAGCCCGATTTGGGCACCGCTTTCATAATATTGTTTATTACACTGAGCATGATACTTGTAGCAGGTGTGAAGAGATCGTTGATTATCAAATTTGTCATATCATCTTTTGCACTTATACCGCTTATATGGTCAGCTTTAAGAGGATATCAGAAGGATAGAATATTGGCCTTTATCAATCCTAATGCCGCGCCGACCACTTTCGGATATCACACGCTGCAGTCTGAAATTGCAATAGGATCAGGGGGGATGTTCGGCAAGGGAATAAAGGATGCAACGCAGACACTGTTGAACTTTTTGCCTGAACATCATACTGATTTTATATTCGCGGTATTTAGCGAACAGTGGGGATTTGCCGGTGATTTAGTTTTAATTTTTCTATATATTTTTATAATGCTGAGAGGATTGCAGATCGCTAAACTTGCAGAGGGCAGTTTTGAGCGTTTTACTGCTTTTGGAATAGTTGTTATGGTGTGGATATCAATTTTGCTTAATATAGGTATGACGATAGGGCTTGTTCCTGTTGTGGGCGTGCCGCTCTTATTTTTGAGCTACGGCGGCAGCGCAGTGATTGCCTCTTTTTTTGCATTGGGTATTCTGCTCGGTATAAGAATAAGGAGTTTTATGTGACAAGATTGATAATATCTTCCAATCCGTTTTTAATGCGGGCTGCAAGGATCATTAACGCCGATATGAATGTTTTTAGCGTAAGACGTAAAGGTGATTCTTCTATAGCCGGGAATATATATAAGGGTACTGTGGATAGTGTAAACTCATCTTTAGGTGCGGCTTTTATCAATATAGGATTGGAAAGAAACGGGTTTTTGTGCACGACTAAATACTGCAGCGAAAACGTTAATGTTTATGATAGCGTAGATTATAAGATAGGCGATAATGTCTTGGTGCAGGTAAGCAAACCCCCTATCTCTAAGAAAGGCCCAAAGCTCACACGCAATATCACGTTGCCTGGAAATTATATTGTGCTGGTGAGGGGGTCGGATGTTGTCGGTATATCTAAGCACATTGAGGATTTGGAAAAAAGAAGAAGTTTAAGATGCTTTTTGGAGAAATATACGAAAAAAGATATAGGATTTATAGCGCGTACTGCGTCGCAATTTGCAGATGCAGAAAGCATTGAAAGTGAGATTAAATATTTGATTAATTTGAATGATGAAATAGAAAAGAAAGCTTATAATTTAAATGCTCCATGTTTAATTTATGAAGAGCCGCAGATGCCTATCAAATTTATTAGGGAGTATTGCGACGATTTAACGGATGAGGTTATTATAGATGATGAATATGTTTATGACAGCATAAAAACATTCTTTAAACATACAAATAACAAATTTTATAAGAAACTACACCTATACAGCAGCAAAAAACCTGTATTCAGCCATTTTTGCCTGCAAGAGGAGATGAAAAATCTGCTGGACAATGTTGTTCAGCTTAAAAATAAGGGCTATATTGTTATAGAAAAAACGGAGGCGCTATTTTCAATTGATGTGAATTCAGGGAGCTATAACTATCAAAATAGCTCCGAAGATGCCATATTTGAGATAAATAAAGAAGCCGCATATGAAATTTTCAGACAAATTACCCTTCGTGATATGGGCGGAATTATAGTTGTTGATTTTATAGATATGGCAGATGAACGAAACAAGACGGCTTTGGAGAATATTCTTGCAGAATTGGCAAAAAATGATAAAAAAAATAGCACAGTGAGCAGTATCAGCAGCTTGGGGCTGGTTGAGATAAGCAGAAGAAAAAACGAGCGCGATATATTCGACGAAATGTTTGATCGCTGCGAGACTTGTTTTAACAGCGGCATGGTTAAAAGTATTGCATTGATATGTTCGGATATTTATGAAAAGATAAAATATTCCGATGACAAAATGAAACTGCATGCGGGAAGTGTTATTATAGAGAATATGAAGAGGAAACTAAGCAGAAGGAGTGATTTAGAATATCAAGTTATAGAAAATTGCAGTTTGGAAAAGTATTATTTAGAGGTGTTAAAATGATAGAAAGATATGCGCGGGAACCTATGAATTCCATATGGACTGAACAATCAAAGTTTGAACGGTGGCTGAAGTGTGAAATAGCGGTTGTTAAGGCATGGGAAAAGATAGGCAGTATTCCTGAAGGCACAGCTTCGGAGATAGAAAAAAAGGCTTCATTTGATATAAACAGAATAAGCGAAATAGAAAAAACTACGCGTCATGATGTTGTAGCGTTTTTGGAAAATGTGAAAGAGCATCTCGGTAAAGAAGGTGAATATCTGCATTTTGGAATAACATCCTCAGATACCATAGATACGGCTATGGCGCTTGCCTTGAAACAGTCTGCAGAAATTATTATAGATGATATAAAGATAGTTTTAGAAACCTTAAAGAAAAGGGCATTTGAGTTTAAGGATACTCTTATGATAGGCAGGTCACACGGAATACATGGTGAGCCTAT
>CAZOGA010000123.1:1357-3817 GCA_964579095.1 uncultured Desulfurellales bacterium | reverse complement strand
TTTAAATTATACGGAAACCGCCAATATAAAATCGTTTAATAAAAAATTTATACCTGCTGCATCAAGAAAATATATCAACGATCAGTTTATCTTTACAGATCCTTATGTTTTAAAGCATAAAATAGTAAAAAAGGGCGAAAAACAGTTCAGTGTTTTTTTATCAGCTATGCAAAAATCTGATATTGATACGGTTTTTCATATTATTGACAATCTTTCTTTGCCTGTTGAGTATATAACAAATGTTGAAATAGCCATTTTGAATCTGTCAAAATATATTATCGGTCAAGATAACTCAACAATAATTTGGGCAAAAGACGGTATAAAATTACAGCTTGTTATTGATAATGGCGTAATCATATCAAGAGATGCAAGCGAATATGATAATATTAAAGATATAGATGCAAATTCTTTGGAAAACAACACTCTATTGCTTAGCGATTTATCTGATAAGAACAGCAGTATCAATTTAGATAAATTAAAGAAATTTAGCTTTAGTACAGATGAAGTTCTGAAATATCCCGAAATTTACGGTCTGTTTTTCTGCGATAAAAATTTTAATTTTTTAGATAGTGATTACCGAAACAAAATAGATGCATATAAACTCTCTATATTGGTGCTGTTTGCTGCACTAATTTTCTCACTGATACTTTCGTCTGCGTCGGCATTGCAATATCTTGATTTTAGAAAAGCCAAGCAGCAATTCATGCTTAAAAAAACAAAGCTTTTAGAAGATCAAAACAGCATAAAAAACAAGATACCAACACAAAAAGAGATTGATATGCTTTCTAATATTTCAAAATTCAACAAAAAAGCCAATAAGCAGCTCAACCTCGGCGGTTTTTTAAGCTGGCTCACAAACATCATACCCGCTAATGCAGTCATAGATTACATTGATGTTGCTCCGAAAATAGTAAAAGCGAACATCAATAATAATAGAATAAACACGGAAACTCAAAATGGGCAGATAGCAAAAACGGGTCTATTTACAGCCAAAATCAACATATCTATATCCGGAGAGTATAAAACAGCTAAACGTGAGGTGGTCGATATTATAAAAAAGATTTCACAAAAAGCAGAACCAAATAACAGCAGTTTTGAATATATAAAAAGTAAAAACAAGGCAACATTGAAAACAGAGTTAAAAATAGACGGGAGTGTTTTTTAAGTGTCTAAACCTATAGGGCAGTTGTTAAAAGAAGCGGGCATTATCAATGACGAACACATAAAATACGCTTTAAACGTGCAAAAATCAGTTAAAAAAAGACTTGGTGATATTTTGCTTGATCTGGGTTTTGTGACAGACTATGAAGTTGCAGATGTTTTGGCAAAACAGGTGGGACTTGAATTTCTGGATATCAATACGATATATCCTGACAAAGAGGCTTTGCTGAAAATTCCTTATAAATTTGCGCTTCAAAACAACATTCTTCCCGTAAAAATTACAGACGATAAATTGATTATTGCTATATCCGATCCATACGATAATCGTGCAGAAACCATGATTCATCGTCTATTCAGAGGGAATATAGTTTATAAGGTGTCGCCTGCCTCCGACCTTGCTAAAAAAATAGAGAGATTTTATTATCTTGCTGAGCATCCCATAACTGAATCCATAAATTCCATAAGAAACGATATCATTAACAATAATAATGTCTCAATTGAAAACCTTATTAATATAATAATAGAAGATGCTATAGACAACAACTCAAGCGACATACATATCAGTCCTTCAAATAATGTTACCCTTGTGTCATACAGAATCGACGGTGTTTTGCATCTGTTTCACAGCTTACCAATATCGGCTCATTCCAGAATTGTATCTACAATTAAAGTAAGAAGTTCAATGGACATAGCTATTACAAACATGCCCCAGGACGGCGCAATGGAATATGAATTTCTTCATGAAAAATATGATTTCAGGGTTTCCACCACGCCGACGCTCTATGGCGAAAATCTTGTTATAAGAATACTCGGAGGACATACAAGACAAATTACATTAGAGCAGATAGGCTTTAGCAAACTTCAATTAGAGGCTGTTAATAAGGCTATAAATTCACCTTTTGGCATTATTCTTGCAACGGGTCCCACAGGCTCAGGCAAAACAACAACGCTCTATGCTATGCTGAGAAAAATTAACACTATGGAAAAGAATGTTATGACCATTGAAGACCCTATTGAAATAAAAATGCCGTTAATTCACCAGATTGCTGTCAACACAAAAGCGAATCTGACATTTGCATCGGCTATACGCTCTTTCTTGAGGCAGGATCCCGATGTTATGCTTATTGGAGAAATCAGAGATGAAGAGACGGCAACACTTTCTATAAGGTCGGCGTTGACAGGCCATCTTGTCTTATCAACACTGCATACAAACGATGCAATAGGGGCAATTGCCAGATTGAAAGATCTCGGAATTAATGGATTCCTTCTGTCCTCTTCCTTAAAAGCCGTTATTGCTCA
>CAZOGA010000123.1:0-1257 GCA_964579095.1 uncultured Desulfurellales bacterium | reverse complement strand
CTTGATGAGCTTTACGAACATATAGAATCAACAGGCAATTCCATATACAAGGCAACAGCAATTCCTCCATATATATATCCTGCGTACAAACGCATAGCCATAGGCAAAGCTTCTCTGAAAAATATATCTGAATTTATAAGAGACCTATCCATATATATGGAGGGCGGTGTTCCGATACAGGATGCCATATCCGAACTTCATACTTCTGTCAGCAACAAAGCCCTAAAATACGCTTCAAAAACAATCGCCGATATGCTCAATAACGGATATACACTCTCCGAGGCATTCTCAAAGACCGAAGTTTTTCCTGATATTGTAGTCTCTATGGCAAAGATAGGTGAGTCGTCCGGAGAGCTGGATAAAACACTCAGAGATGCAGCTGATTACATTGATAGAATTATTAATATAAAATCCTCCACAAAAAGAGCGCTTATCTATCCGGCATTCAGCCTTGTTTCCATTATAGGAGCCTTTCTATTCTGGATTATATATATTTTGCCAAAGATTACCGATCTTTTTACATCGCAGGGTCTTGAATTACCTCTTGCAACAAAAATTCTTATTTTCATAAGCAATTTTATACAAAGTTATTGGCTTCCTATTATAGTCGCAACCGCTTTTATGATTATATCCATTCCGTTTCTGCTTAAAATATATAAAATAAAGCTGCTTTTTCATAAACTGTTATGGAAATCGCCTATTGTCGGCTTGATTGTCAGATGCTCACAAACAGCGTTCTATTTTCAATATCTTTCTCTTTTGCTCTCAAGCGGCGTTACAATAACCGATGCTCTATCCACAATGAAAACGGCAATATCAAACCAATTTTTCTTAAAATCCATATACGATATAAACAAAAGTTTGGAAAACGGCGATTCTCTTTCGCAATCGCTCAAAAAAACAAATATATTTGAACCAATTGCAATAAGAATGATTAAGGTCGGCGAGGAAACGGGCAATATGGATAGCCAAATGAAAAAGTTGTCGAATATATACTATGAAAAGGTTCAAAATATGGTTGAAGTTATAGGAAAACTGATAGAGCCGATAATACTGGTTTTTATAGGCATTATGTTTGTATTTTTTGTCCTTGCGCTTATTAGTCCTATTTACGGTATGCTGGGAAATATGACAAGATAAATTTGAAAAAAATTGTTGACAGCACGATTGTTACGATATATAAAAAAGAGGAACTGTTTATGCTAAGAATAAATTTGAAAGATTTTAAGAAGGAGGCGGAAATACGATGAGCAAAAT
>CAZOGA010000122.1:0-3830 GCA_964579095.1 uncultured Desulfurellales bacterium | reverse complement strand
GTTTTATATCCTATGGATGAATGCAGTCTCTGATAATTATATGTTTCTATATAATTATCAATCCCTTTTCTTGCCTCTTTTAGTGTTTGATATCTGCTTGGATATACATTTTCCTGTTTTAAGCTTCGCCAAAATCTCTCCATATAGATATTGTCGAAGCATCTTCCCTTAGCATCCATAGAGATCGATATTCTATGCTCTTTTAGAAGCTCTATGGTGCTATTTGCTGTATATTGGCTTCCTGGTTGTATACAAGGTACATTAAAAAATTACCTTTCCAACAATTCCGCTGTCCTCCTTGTTTGTTATAAATATTGCAACGTCATTCTTTTTCAATACAGTATCACTGTGAGGATAGATCCACTCTTTGCCTCTTTTTATTAATATTATCTCTATCAATACAGGAAAGTTCGCATTTTCAATAGATACACCCGATAATCTGCTTATGTGCCCTTCTGCTATCAGTTTTTTATCCTCGGAAAACAATTCAAACACTGAAGTGTAATTTATAGCCATTTCTATTATATTTAACAGTTGTTCGCTATAGATAAGAGGCATAATACCTTCTTTTTTAAATTTTCCTCTGCTTTGAGGATCGTTGTCTCTGGCAAATATTCTCTTAATTTCATACTTTTTGATTACAGAGGCGATACTCAAGTTCATTTCATCGTTATTGGTTAAAAGAAGCGCTACGTCACTCTCTCTAAGCATTATTTTCCCCCACACCGCCTCATCCATACCATCAAAACAATATACTTTAGCTATTTTTTCTTCACTTAATTTTTTGCACTTTTCTATGTTTTTTTCAACAATAACTACAGTCCTTTCTTTACTGCTGAATCTCCTCGCTATGCCGCTGCCTACGGTTCCCCCGCCGACTATGATTATTCTCCCCGGATAACGTGAAAATTTACGCTTTTGCATTATGTTAAATACTGATGGAGAAATAATACATGAAGAAACCGCAATAAGCATTATAGATGAATTAAGATCTTTGCTTATTAAACCTAACTTTAATCCTATAATAGAAGCTGCAATAATTAAACTCAATCTACTGCTCAGAAGCACACCGGCAGATAGCGTATCTTTAAAGTTGAAGCGTAAAAGCAAAGGTAAAGAGGCTATAATTTTTATCAGTAAGCCGCCTAAAATAATTAAAATTATCAGATATATATTCTCATAACTCATATGAGGAAACGATGAACTCGCTCCTTGATATATAAAGAAAAAGGGAATAAAAAAGCCATATCCTATGGCGTCTAATTTCATACGCAGAATATTTGTTTCTTTGCCTGATATATATGAGACTACAGCTCCTGCTAAAAATGCGCCGAGAATAACCTCAACGCCAAAAAGTTCAGCGAGAAGAAGAAATGTGAAAAGCAGTGCAAATACAGCCCTTACACCTATTTGCACCGTTGAATGATATTTTAAAAGGGAAAAAATTTCTCTTGAAAATTTGTATTTATAAAAAAATTTTATTATTTTACCTGCCAATAAACTAACAACAAACAGGGCAAATAGGATAATAAAACTGATAATGCTTGTTTTTTCTTCTTTAAACAGGGCGTATATACTGATTAAAAAAAGCGTAGTAAAATCTGCCACAATAGCAGATAAAAACACCGTCTGTTTATAGACCCTTTTAAGGTCAGTTCTTGACTTGAGCAGAGGATGGACAATGGCTACAGAAGTGGTAGACAGAATAAATGATAGATAAACAGGATCACTTGTATGTGAAAATTGTCTTACAATAAATATTGAAAATGGGTAAGCTATAATAAATGTGGCAAAAAAAACGAAAAACGCCAGAAAAATCGGTGAATAGACAATTTTTACGCCTTTTAAATCTCTTATCATCTCCACATCCATTTCAAGACCGGCAAGAAACATAAGATAAACCAAACCAAACATGGAAACAAAATCCATAATATTATTTTCCATAATTAATCCCAATCCGCTTTTGCCTAATAAGAAACCTGCAACAATCTCTACTGCTACAGATGGTATGATATATCTAAATAATTTCATTGAGATTATAGGGAGAATAAAGCTTAATATAACAATAATGGAAATATCTACAAAAATTTTATCGCCCATTACCCACCTTATATTTTAAACTATAAATTCATTAAATATGAAAAGCCTGCCCATAATCAGCGATAGTTCTAACCTACCTTTAAAATCAATCTTATGCAAATTTTATCAAAATACTTATACATCATCAAGTTTAACATTTTTGTTAGCGCAGAGATTTTTGTGAGCAAGGAAATTATAGAGATAAAAAAGGGGGTAAAGGATAGAGAAAAGAACCTCAAGAAATAGTTTCAGCAAAGATATTGAGCAATCCATTTACCGAAGTTTAATAAGATGAAAGCTTTTATGTTGACAAATCGTTGTCTTTATTCTAATCTTCCATCTTAGAAATCGGGCGGTTAGCTCAGTGGAAGAGCACTTGCTTCACGCGCAAGGGGCCACAGGTTCGAACCCTGTACCGCCCACCATTTATTCTTTCTTTTATTATTTGTTTTTCTTCTGCATTACCCTTATAGATAGTTCATTCAGCTGGTGCTGGTCAACAACATTTGGTGCATCTGTAAGCAAACATACCCCTTTTTGTGTTTTAGGAAACGCTATAACATCTCTAATAGACTCTTCTTTAAGTATAATAGTCATCAGTCTGTCTAATCCTATAGCTAAACCGCCATGAGGCGGCGCTCCGAACTTCAGGGCATCTATTAAAAATCCAAATTTCAATCTGGCATCCTCATCACTGATTTTCAGCACTCTAAACATATTTTGCTGAACATCACTCCTATGTATTCTTATGCTGCCGCCTCCGATTTCAACGCCGTTCAGTGTTATATCGTATGCTCTTGCCCTTACAATTCCAGGATTTGACTCCAAATACTGCAAATCCTCATCCACAGGTGATGTAAACGGGTGGTGCATTGCGTCGTATCTGTTCTCGTCTTCATTCCACTCAAACAAAGGAAAATCTGTTACCCATGCAAAATTGAACTCATCGTCATTTTTTAAATTCAGTTTATCCGCTATCTTAAGCCTTAAGGCTCCGAGCGAATCATAGACAACCTTAGGTTTATCGGCAACAAAAAACAGCAGATCTCCCGTCTTTGCTTCCAATTTATCTAATATCTGCTTAATCTGATCATCAGAGAAAAATTTCACGATAGGCGATTGCAGTTCTTTCTCTTTAACTTTTATCCAAGCCAGCCCTTTTGCTCCAAAAATACTAACATATTTGCCTAAATCATCTATTTCTTTTCTTGTGAAATCCGCGGAATTTTTAGCGTTTAGGCCGTATACTAAACCGCCTGAATTGGCAACAGAGCTAAATACCTTAAAACTTGTTGTTTTTGCTATATCTGTTAAATTTTTCAACTCTAAACCGAATCTCATATCAGGCTTATCCGAGCCGAATCTATCCATAGCTTCGCTATAGCTAATCTTTTTAAATGGGGGCTTGACATCTACGCCAAGCGTTTCTTTAAATACGCTTGAAATTATGCCCTCCGTTACATTCATAACATCACCCTCAGACACAAAGCTCATCTCAAGATCAATCTGCGTAAATTCAGGCTGTCTGTCTGCTCTTAAATCCTCATCCCTGAAACATTTTGTGATTTGATAATATTTATCAAACCCCGAAATCATCAAAAGTTGTTTAAACAACTGCGGCGATTGGGGCAGCGCATAGAATTTCCCTTGAGACAATCTGCTCGGCACAAGAAAATCTCTTGCACCCTCAGGAGTGCTTTTTGTCAGTATAGGCGTTTCTATCTCTAAAAAACCTTCTGAATTTAAGAATT
>CAZOGA010000121.1:0-3843 GCA_964579095.1 uncultured Desulfurellales bacterium | reverse complement strand
TTTTTTATGATATTTTTTATAGTACAGTTGTTTAAGAATAAAATATAATGCGTTTATAACAAAGGGGGCAGTAATGGCAAGGATAAAAAGATTGCTCGTAGCTAACCGCGGAGAAATTGCTATAAGAGTATTTAGAGCAGCTACAGAATTAGGTATAGAAACAATAGGAATTTATTCATATGAGGATAGATATTCCCTTCACAGATATAAATCGGACGAGTCCTATCTTATAGGCAAAGGCAGAGATCCTGTTCAGGCTTATCTATCTATAGATGAGATTATTGACTTAGCCGTAAAAAAACAGATAGATGCGATACATCCTGGATATGGGTTTTTATCTGAGAATGCAGAGTTTGCAAAGAAATGTGAAGTCAACGGTATAATTTTTATAGGCCCGGGATATGATGCAATGGAAGCGTTCGGCGATAAAGCACGCTCGAAAGAATTGGCAAAAGAGGTTAATATGCCTGTAATACCCGGCAGTGAAGGCAATATAAATTCCTTTGAGGAGCTTGAATCATTTGCCGATGATTTTTCTTTTCCTATAATAATTAAGGCCACTAAGGGCGGCGGCGGAAGAGGCATTAGGATAGTTAATTCTAAAGACGAGCTTAAAATGGCATATAATATGGCAAAATCCGAGGCCTTAAAATCTTTTGGAAATGATGATATAATTGCAGAAAAGGTCATAGAGAATCCGAAACATATAGAGATTCAAATATTGGCAGATAAATTCGGAAATGTTGTTCATCTATTTGAAAGAGATTGCTCTATTCAGAGAAGACATCAAAAAATGATAGAGGTAGCGCCGTCAATCAATATGCCGGGCAAACTGCTTAACGCTATGTATCGAGATGCCGTTAAGTTTGCAAAATATACTCATTTAAGCAACGCCGCCACATTTGAATTTTTAGTAGATGAAAACAAAGAACATTATTATTTTTTGGAAGTTAATCCCAGATTGCAGGTTGAGCATACTATAACGGAACTAATAACCGAAATAGATATAGTGCAGGCGCAGATTAAAATTGCGCAAAAAGAAAAATTAACGGATATCGTAGGCACACAGAGCGATATAGCAAAAAGAGGATTTGCTATACAGTGCAGAATTACAACTGAAGATCCTAAAAATGATTTTTTGCCACATGCCGGGAGAATTGATGCATATCGTTCTCCTGTGGGATTCGGTATAAGGCTTGACGCCGGCAGCGCATACACAGGAGCTATTATAAGTCCATACTATGATTCACTTTTAGTAAAAATATCATCATTCGGATTGAAATTTGAAGAAGCAGCAAAGAAAATGAACAGGGCATTAAGAGAGTTCAGGGTCAGAGGGGTCAAAACAAACATAAGATTTTTGGAGAAGGTTATGAACAATCCGGACTTTATCAGCGGCAATTTCAATTTCAATTTTTTAGAAATACATCCGGAGCTGTTTGAATTTAAAAAATCTAAAGACAGGGCAACAAAAATTGTGAAATTTTTAGGTAACAACATTGTAAACCGGCCATACGGTGTATTACCTTCGGACAAAGTTTTGCCTTCTGTTGAAGAGCCCATTATCAATTTTAAAGAAAGGACTCCTGCCGGATCAAAAGACATATTTGCAAGAAAGGGATTAAAAGGGTTAATTGATTGGATTAAATCATCAAAAGAGGTGCTGTTTTGCGATACGACATTCAGAGATGCTCATCAATCGCTGCTTGCAACACGCGTGAGAGTAAAAGATATGCTGAATATTGCAGATTATGTTGCGCGTTATGAGAACAAACTGTTTTCTATTGAAATGTGGGGCGGTGCTACTTTTGATGTGGCTTATCGTTTTTTAAAGGAAGATCCCTGGATAAGGATAGAACAGTTAAAGAATAAAATTCCAAACATACTGTTTCAGATGCTCCTCAGGGGTTCCAATGCGGTTGGCTATACCAACTATCCGGATAATGTTGTTAAGTCCTTTATTTCTTCCGCTTCCGATGCAGGAATAGACGTGTTTAGAATATTCGATTGCTTAAATTGGACAGAACAGATGAAGATTCCTATGGAAGAGGTGAAGAAATTAGGTAAAGTATGTGAACCCGCAATATCTTATACTGATGACATATTGAATAAAAAGAACGATAAATACACGCTTAATTACTACGTCAATCTTGCAAAAGAGCTTGAAAGAATGGGCGCTGACATTATTGCCATCAAAGATATGGCAGGTTTGCTTAAACCTTATGCAGCCAAAAAATTATTTAAGGCTTTAAAAGAAGAGATTGGTGTTCCCGTACATTTTCATACGCATGATACAAGCGGCAACGGCGAAGCTGCTGTTTTATGCGCAGTAGAAGCCGGTGTTGATATAGTTGATGCTGCTGTGAGCTCAATGAGCGGACTGACATCGCAGCCATCTATGAATTCAATTATAGCTGCAATAGATAATACGGACAAAGCATCAAGCATAGATAGAAGCAGACTTGAAACAGCTGCCAACTACTGGGAGAAGGTAAGAGAATACTATTTTATGTTTGAAAGCGGATTAAAAGGGCCGACAGCTGAGGTGTATGACCATGAAATACCGGGAGGACAATATAGCAATTTAAAACCTCAGGTTGCAAGCATGGGATTAGTTGACAGATGGGAAGATATTAAAAATATGTATGCTGATGTCAACAGCGCTCTCGGAAATCTGATAAAAGTTACGCCGTCATCAAAGGTTGTAGGAGATTTGGCGCTGTTTTTAGTTAGAAATAATTTAAGCATTGAGGATTTTAAACGCGATGCCGATAAGCTGTCATTGCCGCAGAGTGTGGTTGACTATTTTAAGGGTTATTTGGGACAGCCCTACGGCGGATTTGATGAAATATTGAGAAAAAAGGTTTTAAGGGACGAAGAACCTATAAATATAAGGCCGGGGGAATTATTAAAGAGCTTCGATTTTAACAAAGCAAAGGAAGATTTGAAAGATATATACAATTCCAATATTAAAAAGCGTGACCTCGTTTCTTATGCACTTTACGATAAGGTGTTTAAAGATTATCAAATATTTATCAAGGAATATGGTGATGTTTCCATACTTCCGACAAAGGATTTTTTCTTCCCGCTTAAGCAAGGTGAAGAGACAATTGTAGATATAGAAGAGGGGAAAACGCTCTTTGTTAAATTTGTATCGGCAGACGATGTTGATGATAAAGGCTTCAGAAAATTATCCTTTTCGGTAAACGGAGAAACGCGTTTCGTTAATATAAAAGATGAGACTGCTGCAAAAAATATTGTTCAGAATGAGAAGGGCGATAAGAATAATCCTAAACATATTATTGCCACAATGCCCGGTACGATTGTGAGAATATCCGTAGGTGAAAGAGATGCGGTTAAGAAAAACCAGGTTGTCGCAATAACAGAAGCTATGAAGATGGAAACAAAAATAGCAACTATAACCGGCGGTAAAATAAAAAGAATACTTTTAAAAGAAGACAGCGCAATTGAAGACGGAGATTTGATTATGGAGCTTGAATAAAATGTACTTCATCTAACTGTGATTTTTCCTCTCTTTTGGCGTATTTGCTTTAAATACATTAACAAAGCCGGATAATTTTAGTTCAAGGTTTATTCTGCAGTTACATATAGATAAAGCTTGGTAAAATACTATATTTGGCAATGTGGTATTCAAAACAACAAAATATACGAAACTTTCATTTGAGTGGCTGCATGTAAAATCGAAGCTCTTTTCAGATGAAACACAAAAAGGCAATGTTTTTCTTTTTAGATTTTTCTACAACTTTTGATTATACTTAAAACCTATAATGAGACCACTGCATAATATATGGTTTCTTATCAAGTTCTTGAAACGAATATGAA
>CAZOGA010000120.1:0-3877 GCA_964579095.1 uncultured Desulfurellales bacterium | reverse complement strand
CTCAATGCAAAAAAACTTGAATGTTAAGTATTTACTTTAAGTGTGATTTTTGCGTAAGGTCAATTAATAAAAATTACTGCGCGGATGATTGTTTGTAGTTTCTTTTCTTTCTTCCAAAAGTATTTTTATATTTTTCAGTTCTTTTTTGATTGATAAAAGTATAAACGGAACGAAAGCCCACAATAGAAACAGTGCAGCAAACACCGCAATAATCAAAATTTCAGAAAACACAGATAGTGTTCCGTTAAATGATTTATGTATTATATACACAAATTCGCTCATATTTTTTCACCAACTATGGCCGCAAACCCTCCCTCGCCATAGCCTTGCTTAGCATTTTGCACCTCATCTATAGATTTTATATTATCTCCAAATAGAGTTTGATATGCATAACTGAACTTAAATCCCGAACTCTCTATCATTTTTATAATATCTTCCGATGAAAAAAATTTGGCAACCTTGTAAAAATCACTACCTTTTTGCTTCTTTAGATATTCCGCACCTATTCTGCTGTTTTTATCCACTATCGCTACAATAATTCTGCCGCCTTTTTTCAATATTCTGCATGCTTCTTTAATAGTTTTTATAGGGTCATTTACAAAACATATTGTGACAGCTATAAGAACAAAATCAAATTTGGCGCCCATTATAGGTAATTTTTCTGCAAAGCCCTGATAAACTTCAATACCTTTGGATTTTGCTATTTTTGCCATTTCTATTGAAGGCTCAACGCCATATGATATCCCTAAGGGATATGCAAATCTGCCGCTGCCTACGCCTATCTCTACTCCAATACCATTTTTTGGAACGGCTTTTTTAAGCATTTTTATTTCACTATTGTAAACGAATGCATTTCTATCAAACCACTCCTCGTATCGCTCGGAGAATTTGTCAAAAGTATCAAATTTTTTCAGCGCTTCAATATAAAAATTAACTGCATCGAATATACTGTTTTTATCTGTTAAAAAAGAACTTATGCCTAAATTCAGCAGTTTTTCTTTGGATTTTATGCCCATGTTTTTCGCCAAAAATACATCTGCATCCCGTAAAAAATCCACAATTAGTTCAGGGTTGTCGTGATCTTTCCCGTTTGAGTAAGGATTTCCACGCTGCTCTATGAGCTTGCCCTTTTTGTCGAATATGCTGTATATTGGAGAAACGCCAAAATGCTTATCCCAAACAGCTACTTTGTCTTTCTTGGTGCCTACAACTATAAATTGTCTCATATCCGCCACCCCCGAAAATATAAAGCAACTCACACGTTATGTATTAAAAATAAGAATCGTATAGAAACACTGCTGCAAAAAATACAACCAAATCCATATTACCCATATTGTGATTATATACGAAGCAAAAGCAATAGATCTGTAAAAACGAAAATGTATTTATTTTTGTTCTTTTTTATACAATCTTGAAATGAGCCTTGCAGCTTTATTTTTGTGTATTATGCCTTTGGTTTTAATTTTTTGAATGACTTTGTCTGCCTCTTTTAATTTTAAACCAACAGCTTCTTTGTTATCTGTGCCTACAATCTCTCTTGCTTCTTTTAAAATATTTTTTAACCTTGTTCTGTAAAATTTATTTCTTGCATATCTCTTTTCATTCTGTCTCATTCTCTTTTCAGCCGATTTATGATTAGCCAACTTAAACAACCTCCTAAATTTACTGTATAGACCTGCGGTTTCTAACACAAAATTCAGTATAAGTCAAACCAATTTTCTTAATTTTTGCATATAGATAGAATATGGTGATTTTTTGATTGAAATTAGGAATATATAGTTATAAACTCAAGCTAATAATAAGATAAAACGTTTAAGGAGGCGGGAATATGATTTATGACAAACCGATTACGCTGAACACCTTAAAGCTTAAAAACAGGTATATTATGGCTCCTGTAAAAACGGCATACGGTACTCCCAAAGGTGATGTTACCAATAGACATCTGATATACTACGAAAACATGGCAAAGGGCGGTGTCGCTTTGATCATTTTAGAGCCTGTGTCTGTTTCACAAAGCGGCAAAGAGCATCCCAAGCAGCTGACGATACACTTAGATGACAGTGTTGAGAATCTGAAGAAAATAACTGATGTAATCCACAAAAACGGGTCGCTTGCATGCTTAAATATAAACCATGCGGGCAGGGCGGCACTGCCGAAAGCCACAGGCATGAACCCAAAAGCTCCCTCGGCGGTTATGTGCCCGACTACAGGCGCAACACCGGATGTTTTAAATAAAGACGAAATAGAAGAAATATTGAAGGCTTATGAAACTGCCATAATAAGAGCAAAGGAGGCTGATTTTGATGCAGTGGAGGTTCAATGCGGGCATGGGTATTTGATAAGCCAGTTTTTAAGCGGCAGAACAAATCTAAGAGACGATGAATACGGCAAAGACAGATCGCTGTTTTTAAACAGGGTGCTTAAGATAGTTCAAAGAAATAAAGGCAGCTTAACGACATTTGTGCGTATATCGGCAAGCGAGTTTGTAGAGAAAGGAATAGATCCTGAAAAAAATAGGGTGATACTTGATGCGGCAAAAAAATATGGTTTTGATGCTGTTCACTGCGGATTGGGCAGTTCATGCGATACACCGCCTTGGTATTTCTCACATATGGCGATGCCTCAAGAAAAACAGATTGAAGTTTTTAAAAAGATAAGGGAAATGACTGATTTACCTATGATTGCAGCGGGAAGAATGGCTGATATTGATAAGATAAAGATGTTTGAGAATGAAAATATAGCCGATTTTATCGCATTCGGCAGACCATTGATTGCAGATCCCAACCTTGTCAATAAACTTATAAATAAACAGTATGACGATGCCGTTTTGTGCGGTTACTGCCTGCAGGGGTGTTTGGTTAATGTGAAATCCGGCGTGGGTGTGGGCTGTATAGTTAATCCTGAAGTGGATAAAAGGCCTCTTGAGAAAGATAGAGTTTCAAAAAAAATAGCTGTTATAGGCGGAGGGCCGGCCGGCATGAGTGCAGCAATTGCATTTTCCAAGAAAGGCCATAACGTAACGCTTTTTGAGAAAGACGGCAAACTCGGCGGAAATTTTATACTTGCAGCATTAACACCGTCTAAAAAAACAATGAACAGACCGCTGTCCGGTTTAATAAAAATGACGGAAAAATACGTAAAAAATATAGAGCTGAATAGTGAATTTACTCAAAAAGATATGGATAAATTTGATTATTTTGTGGTTGCCGCAGGGGCAAAACAGAATATTCCTGATATTGAGAATCTTGACAAACAATATTGGATGACAAGCATAGAATATTTCAAAGGTGAAAAAAATGTACAGGGCAAAAAGGTGTTAGTCATAGGCGCCGGAATGGCCGGGATGGAAGCTGCTGAGGAACTTGCGGATAAGGGATATGACGTTATAGCAACAAAAAGGACAGATACGATAGCAAACGATATGGAGCCGATAACAAAGGCTCTTATGATGCAGCGTCTGAAGCGAAAGAATAATATTAAAATAATGCCCAACACCACAGTTTTGAAATTTGCTGAAGACAGCGTAGAATATAAACATGAGGGCAAAGATGGAAAATGGAAGCCGTTTGATACAATAATTGTTGCATCAGGCATGAATCCGGAAAATGAATTATACAACACATTAAAAGAAAAGGGCAAAGATGTTGATGTTATAGGCGATGCTGACAAGCCGGCCGATATATACAGCGCAACACATGCAGGATATAATTTGGCTTGCGAGAAGGGATTTTAATATAAAAATTGTTGTAATCGGCTCATTTTAAGCGTTATAAATTGTTAAATAAATATAGATTAGATGGACAATGAGACCACTACATAATATATAGTTTCTTGTCAAGTTCTTGAAACGAATATGAATTTTAGACAAATTTTAATG
>CAZOGA010000119.1:2082-3945 GCA_964579095.1 uncultured Desulfurellales bacterium | reverse complement strand
TCAAGATTGGAATACCAAAAAGAGCTGTCAAAAATAAAACATTTAATTATAGAATGAGGGAAGTTCGTATTATGCTAAATTTCCCAAAGTAATCCACTTCGTAGGTGGATGAATATTTGAAAAAGGAGTTTAATTAAAATGAAAAAAGTAGCATTAATTACAGGAATCACAGGCCAAGATGGGGCATATTTGGCTGAGTTTTTACTCAAAAAAGGCTATATAGTTCACGGAATAAAACGAAGAAGTTCTCTGCTTAACACAGACAGAATAGATCATTTATATCAAGATCCGCATGTAAAAAACAGAAACTTTATACTGCACTACGGCGATATGACAGACTCTATGAATCTAACCCGTATCATCCAAGAGACTCAACCGGATGAAATATATAATCTTGCGGCTATGAGCCATGTGGCAGTCAGCTTTGATACGCCCGAATATACTGCAAATGCCGATGGCGTAGGAATTTTGAGGATACTTGAAGCCGTTAGACTTTTGGGCTTGGAGAAAAAAACAAGAATTTATCAAGCATCAACAAGCGAACTCTTTGGCAAGGTTCAGGAGGTTCCTCAAAACGAGAAAACCCCGTTTTATCCAAGAAGCCCTTATGCTGTTGCAAAGCTATATGCCTATTGGATAACCGTCAATTACAGAGAGGCTTACGGTATATTTGCTTGCAATGGAATCCTGTTTAATCATGAGTCAGCGGTGCGCGGGGAGACATTTGTAACAAGAAAGATAACCAGAGCTGTTTCAAGAATAGCTTTGGGACTGCAAGACAGACTATATCTCGGAAACCTTGATGCCAAAAGGGACTGGGGTCATGCAAAAGACTACGTAAAAATGATGTGGATGATATTGCAACACGACAAGCCCGATGATTGGGTTATAGCAACAGGCAAAACAACATCGGTCAGAGATTTTCTCAGGATGGCTTTCGAATATTTGGGAATCGAGTTAGAATTTAGAGGACAAGGGATAAGCGAAAAAGGGATAGTAGATAGTGTTAAGTGGGAAGTGTCAAGGGATAAATTGGAAAAAATAGGGGTAGATAAAAATGCGATCCAAAATCTAAAACCGAAAATCCAGAATTTATTAGGAAAAGTTGTGGTTGAAGTAGATCCGAGGTATTTTAGACCAACTGAGGTTGATTTGCTTCTTGGCGATCCAAGCAAGGCAGAAAAAGAGCTTGGGTGGAAAAGGGAATTTGATTTGAAAGACCTGGTCAATGATATGATGGAATCAGATCTTAAACTTATGAAAAAGGATGAATTCCTAAAAAATGGCGGATATACTATTATGAACTATTTTGAGTAGATATCAGAGGTAGCAGGTGGCGAAGATAAAAGTTCTGAATAACCAAATAACTATATTAAAAGATGATTATATATCATTAACCGATATTGCCAAGTACAAAAATAATAAAGAAGCAAATGAAATCATTAGGAATTGGCTACGAAATAGAAATACTATCGAGTTTTTAGGTGTATGGGAAAAAATTTATAATAAAAATTTTAAACCCGTCGAATTCGATAGGTTTAAAAAACAGGCTGGATTAAATAGTTTTACTTTAAGTACAAAGCAATGGGTAGAATCGACAGGTGCTATAGGACTTATCTCAAAATCAGGAAGGTATGGTGGAACTTATGCACATAAAGATATAGCGTTTGAATTTGCATCTTGGATATCAGTAGAATTTAAACTTTATCTCATAAAAGAGTTTCAGAGACTCAAAGAGACAGAGCAAAAGCAGCTTGGCTGGGATATCAAAAGAAACCTCACTAAAATCAACTATAGAATACACACAGATGCTATCAGAGAAAACCTTATACCAAAAGAGTTAACTCCTGCACAGATAAACTT
>CAZOGA010000119.1:0-1982 GCA_964579095.1 uncultured Desulfurellales bacterium | reverse complement strand
AAACTTAGAAGCATTAAACGCTCATTTTATACAGGAAAAGATACCACAACCTCAAAGACTAAAAAAACTAAATGAGATAGCCATAAGTCAGATGAGGATACTTACAGATAATCAAACTATAAAACAAATCAAGGAGAAAAAATAATGCAGAAAAACGGTAAAATTTTCGTAGCAGGCGGCACAGGACTTGTCGGCAGTGCTCTTATCAAAAAACTTATAGAGAAGGGATATAAAAATATAATAGCATCATATCATAATCGGATACCAACAACAAATAACCAATATACGAATATACCAATAACTTGGTCTCAACTTAACCTCGCCAACCAGCAAGCTGTTGATGATTTTTTCAAGGAACACAAGCCTGAATATGTATTTCTTGCTGCTGCAAAGGTTGGCGGAATTGTAGCAAACAGCACATACAAAGCTGATTTTATCTATCAAAATATTATGATTGCAGCAAATGTTATCCATGCGGCGTATAAATATAAGACAAAGAAGCTGCTAAACCTGGGCTCGTCCTGCATATATCCAAAATATGCAAAACAGCCGATGAAAGAGGAGTATTTATTGACTGGCAGCCTTGAGCCGACAAATGAACCCTACGCTATAGCCAAGATTTCGGCAATTAAACTTTGCAGATACTTCAATGAACAGTACGGCACAAATTTTATGTCTGTTATGCCGACAAATCTTTATGGTCCAAACGATAACTTTGATTTAAAAACATCGCATGTTATGCCTGCTGTTTTGAGAAAGATGCATCTGGCGAAGTGCCTTGAGGATGAAAACTGGGAGATGATTAGAAAAGATTTAAATAAAAATCCGATTGAGGGGTTTGATGGAAAGGCTGCAGAAAAGAACATTTTAGAGGTATTAGAGAAATATGGGATAAAAAGGAGTGATCAGTTATCGGCAAACAGTGATCAGATTATAGAGCGCGGCTCACAGCTCACAGCCAACCCATCTTTGATCTCGATAGCCTTCTGGGGTTCCGGCAGTCCGTATAGAGAGTTTTTGCACTCAAGCGATATGGCGGATGCCTGCATATTTTTGATGAATAACTATAACGCATCTGATATTGGGGAATTTGTCAATATTGGGATGGGGAAAGATTTAAAGATAAAAGAACTGGCTGAATTGATAAAAGACATTGTGGGATTTAGGGGTACTATAGATTGGGATAGTTCAAAGCCTGACGGTACGCCGAGAAAATTGCTTGATGTGAGTCGAATGAATAAATTGGGATGGAGCTACAAAATTGAGCTGGCGGATGGTATAAAAAGTTATTATGAGTGGTATTTAAACAATATTGAAATCGAGGTATAAACAATGAAAATCATTATTCTCGCTGGAGGTTCCGGCACAAGATTGTTTCCACTATCAAGAAAAAAATACCCCAAGCAGTTTTTAAAAATCGGTGATAAAAAATCCCTATTTCAAAAAACTGTTGAAAGAAGTTTAATCACTGTTAATTCAGAAGATTTAATCATAATAACCAATAAAGATTACCAATTTCATATCAAAAACCAATTCTCAGAACTTTTCCATTCACTCTCCACAGCTCACGATTCGTCATTCAACCTAATTCTTGAACCTATAGGAAGAAATACCGCTCCTGCAATTGCGCTGGCAACAAAATATGCGCTTGAAAAACTAAAGTCAGATGAAGATGAAATTTTGTTTATCTCTCCTTCTGACCATCTAATCTCACCAGATGATAAATTTGCCAAGTATGTAAAAGAAGCTAAGGAACTTGCAAAACAAGGATATATAGTCACTTTCGGTATAAACCCATCAAAACCGGAAACCGGATATGGATACATAGAGACTGAAAGCCCAGTAGGCAATGCTTATAAAGTTAAACAGTTTCACGAAAAACCAGATCTAACCACAGCACAAGAGTATTTAATATCTGGAAACTACTACTGGAACAGCGGAATGTTTGCATTTAGTATAAAAACTATACTTGAAGAATTTAA
>CAZOGA010000118.1:1597-4044 GCA_964579095.1 uncultured Desulfurellales bacterium | reverse complement strand
AAGGAAGTAAGACAGACAAAGATAATCTTAAAGCGCTTATTATGCTTATTCACAATGTCCCTTTCTTCCTTGATTTGTGAATAAGCATAATAAGCATTTTAAGCTGACAGTGCTGATAATTTTTTTGCGTAAGGTTAGTTATTTAACTCAAATCGGATTTGCTGCGGGTTCTGCAAGCACTCTGAGAACTGTAGATATTTATTCCGAATGTCAGGATATAACTTACAATTACGGCTGTCGTCATAGGGATAACGACATCGGCATGCGACATTTCTGTGATCATAACAATTGCGGCAAGGGGCGTTTTGGATGCTGCAGACAGAGCAGCTCCCATACCTGCCATAGTAAATACCAGCAGTTCACCGGGGAAAAAGTGTCCAAATATATTACCGGCAAGCGCTCCTATTAAAAGGGAGGGCAAAATCATGCCCCCTGATATGCCGAAGCCTATTGTCAGGGAATTAAAAAGTATAATCAAAAAGATTGCGGCAAATGATTCTACCACAGGAAAAGGTTTTTGTAAGATATCACTTAATGCACCATAATTTACGGATAAGGAAAGAAAATCAACATTATGTATAGATAGGATGATATATAAAATAGGCAGTGCAAACAGCGTTCCTGTAAGCGGTCTGTATATTGGCTTGATTGATAAGGAAACACAGTTTGCAAAGTAAAATACAGGAACAAAAACATAAGTAATCAAGGCAACGAACACACCGAGTAGAACAAGATACGGTATGTGTGAGAAATGCCATACAGGCAGCTGAGACAATTGAATGAAGGTATGAGAGCCCCTTAAAAAAGAGAAGATTGTGTAGCTTGTTATCGACGCCATTATAGTTTGCGCGAAAGGTCTATAATCCATATCGGATACGTATTTTAACTCCAATGCAAATAACGCTCCGCCCAAAGGTGCTTTCAGCAGCGCCCCTGTAAATGCTCCGGCGCCTATTAAGATGACATAATCTTTAAACTTAGCATCTATGTTGAACTGTTTTGATAAAAAAGACGATATGCCGGCGCCCATAAAAACAGAGGGGCCCTCTCTGCCTGCCATAAAAACACCCGAAAGTGCAAATACGCTTATGAAAAATTTATATATTGTGCTTTTTATGCTCACCACGCCGTTATCATCCATCCGTTTCAGGACAAAATTAATACCGGGGCCTGCAGTTTCAGGCAAAAAATTTATAACATATCCTGTTACAAGCGCCACGATTAAAGCAAACATCAATATAACATAATCGTTTCTCATAAAAAGAAAATTTATCTCAACAAGCAAATAATCGAAGAGTGATGCGGTTAGTCCCGATGCAACTCCAACGGCAATTGAAAAGGGTAGCCATTTAAAGAAATATTTTATTATTTCCATCCAATTTAATCTGATGGATCTAATCGCATTTCCACAGTTGATTATTTTATCAAAAATTCTAATCATATTAATATTAAATTGCGCTGAGCAGCAAACTGTTAAACTCTTGAGCATTTTTTAGATTTTCCCTGGCATCCCTTGCCAAATAATCGCACGTTCTGTTTTCTTTAATGCCATATCTTTTAATTAGACATGGTGTAATATTATGCTGTTTTAAAAAGTGAATTAATATTTTATTTAATTTTCTGCAAGTGCTGTTCAATTTTAGTCTTTTTCCATTAGAAGATAACATATTGTACAGTGTTGAAGAATCAGTAAACATATGAATATCGGCATTTTCATTAATAATTTTTAATGCTGAGATACCGGCGGTGATTTCTGCTATTTTAGCGCCGTTTTTTGCTTCTGATTCTTCTTCTAATATTAGTGCACCGCTTGTTTTAATGACTGTTTTTGTGCATACATTTTCTATAATTACGCCGTATCCTATGACATTATTTTTAAACGAGCCGTCTGTATATATTTTATATACGGACTCTTTGTGTTCCGGTATGGTTTTTAAATAGCTTACCTTAGAGTTACACATTAACTTAACGTGAATTCTACTGCTTTGCGTGGGAAAATCAAATATTTATTCTTGATAAAAAGATAACTATGTGCTAATTGTAGTGAAATTTTGAATTCTCGGAGGAATAATGCAGCTTAACGAAGGTGAGATAATTTCAAGAGGTTTAAGCTTAGATGAATACGATTTTTTAAAAAAACAGTTGGGCAGAGATCCAAAGACCATAGAGGTTGGTATAGCGGGTGCAATGTGGAGCGAGCATTGCTCATATAAATCATCAAAAATATACCTGAAAAAATTTCCGACAGAGGGTAAATACGTGCTAATAGGTCCGGGTGAGAATGCAGGCGTTATAGATATCGGAGATGGATTTGTCGGTGTATTTAAAATGGAATCTCACAATCATCCGTCCTTCATAGAACCGTACCAAGGTGCAGCAACAGGCGTCGGCGGCATATTGCGTGATGTGTTTACCATGGGTGCAAGGCCTGTTTTAAATTTAGATGC
>CAZOGA010000118.1:0-1497 GCA_964579095.1 uncultured Desulfurellales bacterium | reverse complement strand
CCGGCTGTTCAAGTGGGTGATCCGTTTACGGAAAAATTGCTGCTTGAGGCATGCTTGGAATTAATGGATAAAGATATTATCGAGGGTATTCAGGACATGGGAGCAGCAGGTTTAGCATCCAGCGCATTTGAAATGTCAGACAGAGGGAACGTTGGCTTGAAGCTATACTTGGATAGAGTGCCTATGCGTGAAAAGATGACTCCCGAGGAAATAATGTTATCCGAATCTCAGGAGCGTATGCTGATTATTGCAAAAAAAGGTAAAGAAAATGATGTAAAAGCAATTTTTGATAAATGGAAGCTTGATGCAATGGTTATAGGCGAGGTTATGGATCCAAGTTTCATAGAGCTTTATTGGAATGGAAGTTTAGAAGCAAAAATCAGTGTGCCTTTTATGGTAAGCTCCGCTCCTATGTATGAAAGACCGTATAAAAAACCTGATTATATAGATGAATTGGCGGAATTTAATTTTGATGATATTAAAGAGCCTGAGAACTATAACAGTGTATTTCTTGAGCTTGTGTCATGCCCTGATTTAAGTGACAAACATCTTTTATATGAGCAGTACGATGCGACGGTTCAGACAAACACAATATTGAGATCCCCGCATGATGCCGCTGTATTGAGAATAAAAGAAACAGGCAAAGGCGTTGCAGCAACCGTTGATGTTAATCCGAGATTTGTATATTTAAATCCATATAAGGGTTCGCAGCTGGCATTTTTGGAGGCTTTCAGGAACTTAGTAACTGTAGGCGCGCAGCCTGTTGCATTAACGGATTGTCTCAATTTTGGAAATCCGGAGAACCCTGGTGTTATGTGGCAATTTAAGGAGTCTGCAGAGGGGATTTCAGAAGCGTGCAAAGTTTTGGATGTGCCTGTGGTAAGCGGCAACGTAAGTTTTTATAATGAGACTGTTGATGATGATATCTATCCGACGCCTACAATAGGTATGGTAGGATTAATTGACGATCCGCATCAGGCATTGTCTATAAACTTTAAAAGTGAGGACAGCTCAATATATCTTATCGGCAGAATTAAAGAAAAAGAACTTGGGGGTTCTGCTTACTTAAAGTGGATATACAATAAGGTTGATGGCAAGATACCTGAAGTTGATTTTGAAGCACACAGAAAATTGATGCAGTTTATTCAGGAAGCAAAAGCATCTATTTTATCTGCGCACGACATATCAGACGGCGGGCTGGCCGTAGCTATAGCTGAGATGTGTATGACGTCTGGCATAGGAGCTCATCTTGATGTTGAATATAATACACGTCCGGATTTTTATCTATTTTCAGAGACACAAGGCGTTATAGTGATAGAGACAAAAGAAGACAAGAAGATCAATGATGCAGCGGAAAAAATCGGTATCAATGCGGAAAAAATCGGCATAACAGGCGGCGTCAACATTAGAGTAAACGATATTATAAATATAGAAATAGATAAATTAAAGAAGAAGAACAATAAATTCTTCGCAGAAATGTTTTATTAAAGGGGTCAG
>CAZOGA010000117.1:0-4068 GCA_964579095.1 uncultured Desulfurellales bacterium | reverse complement strand
CAGGATTGGTGTTTGCATTAATGATCGGCAAACGAAAAGGCTTTAGAAAAATTGCCATGCAGCCATCATCAATAGCTCTAACCGCACTCGGCGCAGGGCTTTTATGGTTTGGATGGTTTGGCTTTAATGCAGGAAGTGCGGTGTCATCCGGCGCTTTGGCATCCAATGCATTTTTGACAACAAATACAGCCGGCGCTATGGGTGTGTTGTCGTGGCTTATACTGGATTGGGCTATACATAAGCACCCTACAGTTCTCGGAGCAGCATCAGGCGCTGTTGCAGGGCTTGTCGCCATAACGCCGGCAGCAGGATTTGTAAACAACGCGAGCGCAATAATCATCGGCGGCGTAGCAGGCATCATAAGCTGGTTCGCTACAGGATATTTAAAGTATAAATTAGGATATGATGATTCTTTGGATGTATTCGGCGTGCACGGTTTAAATGGCATATGGGGAATACTGGCGATAGGAATATTTGCCGACCCTAAGATAAACTTCGCAAGGGGATTGATCTACGGCGGCGGCCGCCAAATAATAGTTCAAACTGTAGCATTGGCGTCAATAATACTGTTTACAGCAGTAGGAACAGCCGTATCCGTTAAAATAACATCCATGTTGACAAACGGACTAAGAGTGGATGAAGAAAGCGAAACAAAGGGATTGGATATAGCGATACATACAGAAAAAGGATTTGAACTGTAATAAGCAGACAACTTTATCGGCACTTACAGTTTTTGTTCACTGTTCGGACTTTATAATAAACTTGGTTTTAAAAAATCTGTAGTGATTTTATTTAAAATAATCCATCAGCACAATCACGATGGATTATTTTAAATTTCTATGACACAAAAGACAATAATAGTGCTATGATGAGCGCTATTAAGGGCAGCAGTATCAATAAAAACAACGCTAAGAACCTACCTTTATACCTGAAACAAACGGCAAAATTTAAAATATCTCAATATTAAATAATTCATAATTACAAAAAAATAACTAATAAAAAAAGCCAACTTTGCGAATCATCAAAATTGGCTTAAAATAAACTTTTAATTGGTAGCGGGGGCAGGATTTGAACCTACGACCTTCGGGTTATGAGCCCGACGAGCTACCGAACTGCTCCACCCCGCGTCAACAACGAAAATATTTATACTCTTTTTTTACTAAATGTCAAGTTCCTATTTATTTTAAAACATTTCCAAATATATCGGCATTCCAAATCATTTTTCTATACCTGTTCTTGCTGCTACGCCCTTCGTATAGTAATGCTTTATTTCCCTCATTTCCGTTACGAGATCCGCTGCATTAATCACATCTTCAGTTGCATAACGTCCGGTTATTATCAATTCCACATCATCAGGTTTTAACTTTATCAACTTAATCAGATCATCAGATGAAAACAGTTTAAAAAACACTGCTATATTTGCCTCATCCAGCACTATAATATTATATCTGTTTTCTTTAAAAGCATTAACAACAAAATTATAGCCTTCTTCAGCCTTTTCTATATCATCCTTGGTGGGCTTGGAATGTATAAAATTTCTTCTTCCAAATTGTTTTACTGTAATGTTGTCAAATTTCTTTAATGCCTTGTGTTCACTATACTCCAGACCTTTGACAAACTGCACAAATAAAACGTTCAAACCGGCACCTGCTGCCCTTATTGACAGTCCTATAGCTGCAGTTGTTTTCCCTTTTCCGTTTCCTGTATAAACCTGGACGTATCCTTTTTTAAAAGTTTTCATAGTCAATCTTTCCCTATAATTTTCTTTTCCTTTAATAAAAATGACTTACATATAGAAGATAAAGATTTATAAAATAGCGGCGTTTCATCAAATTTATACAGATCATCAAGAAAATCAAATATCCAGCTAAATAGATGTCCTATAAAAAATTTATCGAACACAGGCAGACATCCTTCAGTGTTCTCCATTAAAAATGCCGCAAACTCTAACTCAAATGTTATAAAATCAGGAAATTCCTTGTCATCAAAAATTTCCAGACCGCAATCCGAATATATTTGATTCAGCTCATTTGAACTTTCACTCACCAGTAATCCTTCTTTATAATAGGATTCATAGGGATGCAGAGGCACATTTGGATAATTTGAGATAAATAAGGACGTGTATGCTCCTTGAAGTTCATCCTTTGCTTTCCCGTTTAATTCCTTCAAACCTTTTTTGAAGTTGCGTATTCCTGATATGTGATATCCTTTTTTATTCAAGGCGGAATAGCTTTTTTCAATTAGAGATACCGACCTTCCCAAAACATCACAAAAACCTTCCTGCGGATATGTAAATCCTATGCTTAAAAATTTATACATTGCTATTCTATCATTTTTCATAGAAACTCCTTTTCAAAAGCATAACAATCTCCAACACTGTTTTCAAGAATATAATATTAACTTATCTATGTCAAATCTTGAAAGCGGCATAACTTGATTTTTTACTACTTGAGCACTATTATCATAAAAGATAGGAGGTGCGGTTATGGATATTAATACATCGATAAGCGGTATTTTAAATGCTTTTAAAAGAGAAGATATAACAGCTCAAAATGTAGCAAACTTAAATACTAAAAATTACAAAGCAAAGTATATGGTGAATCAAGAGCTGAAGAACGATGGCGTAACGGGTGTTATAAAAACAGACAATAGTCAGGCTGCCGAAAATGGGAACAACGTGAATTTGGCTCAAGAAATAGTAAACAGCATCAATAATTTGGAACAGGAAAAAGCCAATATAAACGTTTTAAGATCCCAAAACGAGATGATAGGCAGCCTGATCGATATAAAATCTTAAATCATATTTTTTTACCTAAAACGCCGGCAAGCGCTCTCATCTGTATCATTAATTCACTAAATTCTTCTATGTTCAATTGTTGTATCGCATCGGACACAGCAATCTCCGGTTTATAATGCACTTCTACAAGTAGACCATCTGCACCGGCTGCAATAGCAGCTTTAGATAAAGCAGGCACGTATTCTCTTTTTCCTCCAGAATGCGACGGATCAATAAAAATAGGTAAATGTGTTTCCCTCTTTAAGACAGGCACTGCGGAAATATCCAATGTGTTGCGTGTTGCGGTTTCAAAAGTCCTAATGCCTCTTTCACACAATATAACGTTCGCATTGCCTTCACTCATGACATATTCTGCGCTCATCAAAAATTCCTGTATAGTGCTTGCCATTCCTCTTTTTAATAAAACAGCTTTATCTGTCTGTCCAACTAATTTTAAAAGAGAAAAATTTTGTATATTACGCGCACCTATCTGCAGAACATCAGCATATTTTAAAACAACATCTAAATCTTTAGGGTTCATAACCTCTGTTACAATAGGCAGACCTGTTTCCTCTTTTGCCTCTTTTAATAATCTTAAGCCCTCTTCACCTAATCCCTGAAAACTATAAGGTGAGGTCCTCGGTTTAAATGCGCCGCCGCGCAAAAGTTTTGCTCCATATTGTTTAACTCCTTTGGCAGTTTCAATCATCTGCTTACGGTTTTCAACAGAACAAGGACCTGCAATAACTGTAAAATTATCTCCTCCTATTTCTACGCCGTCTACATGAATTATTGTATCATCTTTTCTATTTTCCTTGCTGGCCAGTTTGTACGGCTTAGACACTCTGTAAACAGTTTCTATCTTTTCTTCCGATAATAAGGTTGCAAGCGGGTCAGCTGTCAGATTTTTACTATCTACATCACCTACAATGCCTATTATTGTTCTTTTGCTGCCAGTTGACACATGGGCAGAAAGTCCCATATCCTCTATCAAATCTTTAATCTTTGCCACGTCCGATTGTTTTACGCCTTTTTTCATTATTACTATCATAATCAACCTCCAAATTTTATTTCACTTTAAAACAAAAAAGGCCATTTGGATAGACTAACTTTAGTCTATCCAAATGGCCTTAACAATTAAAAGCTCATTAACAGGATAAACTATCCCCCTGCAAAAAAGTACCAATAATATGAATAAACATTATAAGAATTTGCATTAAACATCACGATTTTCTTCATAGCAATAGGTTTGTATCAAAAAAATTTACAAAATGCAAGGAAAATATTTCAAG
>CAZOGA010000116.1:0-4083 GCA_964579095.1 uncultured Desulfurellales bacterium | reverse complement strand
AAATAGGTGCTGGGTCATCTAAAATTCATATTCGTTTCGAGAACTTGATAAGAAATATGAATTACGCAGTGGTCTCATAATTATAAATAATGATAGCGGGGAATGAATAAGCACAGCATTGGAAAATGTATTCAGTGCTGTCTATAATGCTATAATGCCCCCAAAATATTATGCAGATAAATCGATATTTATAGTTGAAACATCAACATTAAGATTTTGAACTAAAAGAAGCGTGATCTGTGTATACAGGCGCATCTTTTTTTCCTGAAGCGCTGTTTTCTTTCGCTGTATATCTTTTAATTCTTGTTTATAAACAGGCTGGCTCTCTTTTGATTTTACAGATCTAAGCAATGTATCTATCATCAGCTCTTTGCTGTTGTACTCATGAAGCTTGTTATTTATTTTTGTATTGATACTGCCTTTTGATCCCTCTTCCCTGCTTTTTTTTGGGCAGCATGTTGTAACCTCCGATCTGCCTGGCTGACTCAGATTTAAGTGGAGATTTTTATATATAACATGGCCTTTTTTACCAATCTGATTTTCAAATCTTTGAATATCAGAAGGTTCATAGGAAGAAACCCTGGAGATGGAAGATTTAGTCGTAGAAGACGACGTTGATCCCCGCTCTCCGGGTTTTGCTTTATATTGCAGTATGGGGTTAAAAAAATTAACCTTAGGCACACGTACCTCTCTTTTTATCCTACTTTTGCACCTGGCTTTACATCATCTGAAGTTGTTAAAAGCCCCAAAGACTCACCGTCTTTTGCAGCAAGAAGCATGCCGTTTGATTCTATGCCCATCAGCTTTGCGGGCTTAAGATTAGCTACAATCACTATTGTTTTTCCAACAAGCTCTTCAGGCTTGTAGTGTTCCTTCAATCCCGCTACGAGAGTTCTTGGCTTTTCTTCGCCTGCATCTATCTTTAATTTAATCAACTTTCTTGATTTTTCAACAGATTCTGCCGAAAGTATTTTTGCTGTTCTCAAATCTATGTTAAAAAATTCGTCTATACTGATTTTTTCCTCTTTTTTATCTTTATCTTTTTTCTGTTTCTTATCTGTTTCTATCTTTTCAAACAGTACATCTCCTTTTTGTATGTAAATTCTGTTCATAGAATAAAAATCCAGGAAAAAACTAAGCGGATATGTATCAATGCTGTTTGTAAATCCCAGCTGTTTCCACATTTCTTTTGCGGTATCCGGCGTAAAAGCAAGCAGCATTCCGGATATATATTTTAATGAACTCACGATATTATATATAACCTCTTTTAATTCCTGTTCTTTATTCTGTTTTTTAAGCGTCCACGGCTCTTTAACAGTTATATATTTATTCACAGCTCTTATAAATTCAAATATATGCGACAGAGCCTCGTCGAATCTGAATCTATTCATATCAGAATCAATTTTTTCATAAATTTCCGATGACAATTTATTTAAACTGTCATCTTGAACAACGTCGGGTTTCTCCACAATAGAATTTGAATACTTTTCGGCCATAGTCAGCGTTCTATTTAAAAGATTTCCCAGATCGTTAACTAACTCTGCATTAATACGCCCTATAAGTTCCTTCTCCGAAAAATCTCCATCAAGCCCGAAAGGCACGTTTCTCAGAAGAAAATATCTATATGCATCGCGGGAATACTTTTTTATCATCTCATTAGGGTCAACCACATTTCCCAATGATTTGCTCATCTTTTTTCCATCCACAGTCCACCAGCCGTGAGCAACTATATGTTTAGGCAGAGGCAGATTGAGAGCCATCAAAAATGCAGGCCAATACACCGCATGAAATTTTAATATATCCTTACCTACGAAATGCACATCTGCAGGCCATATCTGCCTAAATCTTTCATCAAAAGGATAACCTATGGAACTGATATAGTTAAGGAGGGCATCGAACCAGACATAGACAACATGCTTTTCATCAAATGGAACCTTAATTCCCCAATCAAACGATGTCCTTGTTATACTCAAATCTCTTAAACCGCCATTGACAAAACTTTTTATTTCGTTATATCGTGTCTTAGGAATAACAAAATCGGGATTATTTTCATAAAATTCGAGTAATTTATCTTGATAAGCAGATAATTTGAAAAAATAACTTTCCTCTTTGACTAGTTCAACCTCTCTGCCGCAATCCGGGCAAACGTGATCTTTGCCAATGTCATTTTCGCTGTGATAGCTTTCACACGGCACACAGTACCATCCTTCGTATTCTCCTTTATAAATATCGCCATTTTCGTAAATTCTTTTGAAAGCTTCCTGTATGCACTTTATGTGATAATCATCCGTCGTTCTGACAAAAAAATCATTGGTGATATCCAATTTTTTCCATAAGCTTTTGAAATTTTTAACAACGCTATCCGCCAATTCCTTAGGCGTTTTTCCTTTTGCTTGAGCTGTTTTTTGTATTTTCTGACCATGTTCATCTGTGCCTGTTAAAAAAAATACTTCATCACCCATAAATCTTTTATACCTCGCCAGTGTATCTGCCGCTATGGTTGTATATGAATGGCCTATATGCGGCACATCATTCACATAATATATAGGTGTAGTAATATAATACTTATTTTTTGTTAATTTTTTTCCTTCCATTTGGTTCGCCTCCATATTTTATAACATTGTCTATTGCATCAACATCTATTTCCGCCATCACGCGGTCTTCTGTCTTTATCATTATCGTTTTCTTTATGGGATTCAGATATGTTACTCTACCTTTAATATCTCCTGCCTCAACTATCGAGTCTATGGGCGGTGCTGTAACTAAAAACTCGTTATATGTATCTTTTTCATAATACAAGCAGCACATAAGCCTGCCGCATGCACCCGATATTTTTTTAATATTGATGTTCATATTTTGATCTTTTGCCATTTTAACAGAAACAGGGTTAAAGTTTCTCAAGAATCTATTGCAGCACAATTCATATCCGCACAGCCCTAACCCTCCGACGATTCTTGCTTCGTCTCTAACACCGATTTGCCTCATTTCTATTCTGGTTTTTAATAAAAAAGCCAATTTTTTTACCAATGCCCTAAAATCAACCCTGCTTGGAGATATGAAATAAAACACTGCTTTGCTTCTGTCAAGCACATAATATGTTTTTACAAGTTTTATAGATAAATGAAATTCTTTAATCTGCTCTTTGCATATTTTAAATGCCTCTTTTGATAATTCCTTGTTTTCCTGTTCTTTTTCTATGTCCTCTGCTGTTGCTCTTCTTATTATGTGTTTTATATCATCTTCCACAACATCCTGTTGAATAAGTTTCATTACTTTGCCTATAGCAATGCCTCTATCAGAATAGGCTACAACTTTATCTTTCGCCTTAAGCTGCATCTTATCCTCATATATAAACGGGTATAAAGACCCAACCTGCGTAAATTCCACCAAAGCTATATTCATCTAATGCCTCCGCATAAGTTTTACAAATAGTGCGTATAAAAAAATTTTAGGGTTCAAATTAAACTGCTTAAATGCCGCAATTTCTCTGCCTATTATTTCTCCTTTTTCAAAAGCGCCGCTCTCCACAAGACGCAGTGACACCGTTGTAAGAATGTCTATAATTTCTTCCTTCTCTGATTTAGCAATATCGTTCAGGCAAAATAACACATCTCTCTCCCTGTTGTTTAAAATATCATCTACAATTTTTAAGTCAATATCATTGTTCCCGCCTTGCAGATGAATAACTTGGGCACGCGATATTACGGTATCTAAAAGATTGCCGCCTGCATAAAAAACAAAATATCTGCTTTCAGGAGGTTCCTCTATCATTTTTAATATTGCATTCTGTGCATCATATCCAATTTTCCCCAGCACATAGCACTGCACATTTTTATCGTTAATATCGATCTGTTTTCTAATATATCTGACATCATCAATCTTAACCTGTTCAAATACAAATATATTATTATCATGCAAGCTCAATTCGTCTTTGCAGAATTCAAGCGCTCCTTTCAATGATGCATTTTTTAATATAAATGTGGGGAATTTTTTTAAAGGTTGTTCCATATTTTAATTATATCTTTAAAGACATCTTTCCTATTCTGCATGCCGTTTATTGTATAAATATTATTAAACTTCCCG
>CAZOGA010000115.1:2474-4084 GCA_964579095.1 uncultured Desulfurellales bacterium | reverse complement strand
CAAAGGCAAAATTCGCATCAATCATTGCATCCTACGGGTGGGGCGGCAAGGCTGTGGATCACATCTTGGGAATGCTTGGTAATTTAAAAATAGACTTGATTGACCCTGTTTTAGTGAAGGGCGAGCCAAAAGAGAATGATTATAAGGCCCTTGATGAACTTGCACAGAAAATATATGAAAAACATAAAAGTATAGGCATTGTTGAATAAGATTAAACGGAGAAAAGATGGATTTGAAGGAAAATAAAGACGCTATAGAATTCTGTCTTGAAGACAGCCTATTCAAAGAACACTGTCTGAAGGATTATCTCGGAAAATGGGTAGTGCTTTATTTTTATCCTAAGGATAACACGGCAGGATGTACTAAAGAGGCGGTAGAATTCAGCAAAAATAAAGATGATTTTGAAAAATTAGGAGCTGTTATTATAGGAATAAGCAAGGATTCTCCAAAATCACATGCACACTTTATCGAAAAACAAAACTTAAAAATCATTCTTTTAAGTGACGAAGAACATAAGACTTTGGAAGCCTACGGTGCATGGGGTAAAAAGAAAAACTATGGTAAAGAATATTATGGAGCAATTAGATCAACATTTTTAATCGATCATAGAGGAAAAATCAGAAAAATCTGGAAAAATATAAAAGTTAACAACCATGTGCATGATGTTGAAAAAACACTTCGGGCTCTTATAGAAGGAACTAATAGAATGACAGAAGATAATGATGTTTTAAATGTTCTCAAAAGCTCTGCTGAACCTTTGAAAACACAGCAGATAGCAGAAAAACTCAATGCTGATAAAAAAGAGATAGATAAAATAATAAAAAAGTTAAAAAAAGAAGGAAAAATAGAAAGCCCTAAAAGATGCTATTATGTGCCAAAAACATAAAAGGAGTGAGTTATATTATCAAAAATACCGTTGATTGGGAAAAATTGGGAAGGTTACCCTTACACTGAACTTATGCGCATAGAGATGACAGCTGAGATTGATGCGGCAGATCTTTATGAACAACTTGCATCATTAGATAGATATGAGCCTGTAAAAAAGGTTTTTAGATCCTACCCAAGAAGAAAAAGAGCATACGGGAGAATTTATGGAATTATTAAAAAGACTGGATAAGGAGATTGTCCAATCAATGGAAAAAGGGGCTCAAGAAGTGAGAGAGCTAAAAGAGGAGTTATAAAATGAATAAGATGGTAGAAAAATCATTAAATGAGGCATTTGCCGGGGAAAGCATGGCTCATATGAAATACCTTATTTTTGCAGAAATAGCAGAAAATAAAGGCAAACAAAACCTTGCCAGACTTTTTAAGGCAATAGCTTATGCGGAATTTATTCATGCAAAAAACCACGCCAATGTATTAGGGATACCGAAGGATATTGTCTCAAATATAGAATCCGCAAGAAGCGGAGAGGAATTTGAAATAGATGATATGTATCCTGCATACAATGCCATTGCTGAATTGTTCGAAGACAAACAGGCACAAAGATCCATTTATTACGCTATTGAAGCTGAAAAAATACATGAATAGCTATATGAAGAAACGAAGAAAAAAATAGAAAAAGGTGAAGATTTTACAGAAGAAGAAATTTATATATGCCCTGTATGCGG
>CAZOGA010000115.1:0-2374 GCA_964579095.1 uncultured Desulfurellales bacterium | reverse complement strand
TAGAAAAAGGTGAAGATTTTACAGAAGAAGAAATTTATATATGCCCTGTATGCGGATATACACACGTTGGAAAAAAAGGCATGCCTGATCAATGCCCTGTATGCGGTGTAAAAAAGGAAAAATTTAAGGAATTTTAGGAGGTATTATTATGATAGACAAGGAAGTTGAAGAGGCAATAAACAAACAGATTAATGAGGAAATGTTTTCAGCATATCTGTATCTTTCTATGTCGGCATATTTTGAAGATGCAGGCTTGAAAGGATTTGCAAATTGGATGTATGTTCAATATCAGGAAGAAGTCGAACATGCAATGAAATTTTATAACTATTTGATAGATAGAGGCGGCAGAATAAAACTGTATGCTATAAAAGAGCCTGAACAGAATTGGGATTCTGCCCTGCATGCTTTTGAAGAAACCCTAAACCATGAAAAACATATAACTCAGTGCATAAATAATTTAGTTGATTTGGCAGAAAAGAAAAAGGATAGAGCTACATTTAACCTTCTTCAGTGGTATGTTGACGAACAAGTAGAAGAAGAATCAAATGACGAGGAGATAATATCACAATTAAAGATGCTTGGCGACAGCGGTCACGGTTTGCTTATGCTTGATAGAGAGTTAGGATCAAGAAAAGTCGATTAACAATGCATCATAAAGCAACTTGTACATGAAAAAACGACAAAAAAGCAGGATAGGGGGATTTAACCCCCCCCATCTTTATGCTTCTAACTTAACTTTCTCTACATTGGTTAAACTTTTTACAGTTCCGATTCCCATTTCCGGTCCCATCTCTTTTATGTTGTTTTGAATATAATTATTTAAATTGCCCGTTTTAACTAAATCTTTAAACTTTTCCTGGCATGCAGAAATAAGTTTTGATTTTGCATCATCCTCGTTTTTTCCTCTTGCTGCAAAACCCAATGCCGGGCAGAATGCCAAAAAATGATCCTTCGTTTTCCATAATTCTACATTTACATCTAAAGACTCCATTTCGAACCTCCCTTATTTAAATACTTTTCTCAAATCATTTAAAATTCAACCTTATAATCCTTTTCCTATTTAAAATGATATCCATTATTTAAAGTTTGTCAATGAACACTTAAATAAGATCTAACATATTTACATTATATTAGATTTTTTAGAAAATATTTGAGCTTTGCAAAACAACATATTAAAGAGCAGGGTTGCAACCCTGCTCTTTAAACACCGAAGTATCTATCCATTCTGTCAAACGCTTCATTAATATTTTCTTCAGAGCTGCAGAAGCTCATTCTTAAATGCCCCTCTCCTGTCGGACCAAATGGTGCACCGGGCGTTGTTGCAACTTTTGCGCCTTTTAAAAGATCCATGCAAAATTTAGCGGAATCTTCACCGCCTTCGGCTATTATTTTCGGAAACATATTATAAGAACCTTGAGGTTTTGTATATGAAAACACACGCTCCAGCCTATCCAGTCGCCTGCACATTAAATTTCTCCAGTCAAGATAGTGCTGATAGAACTCTCTTACACAGTCTTGAGGCCCTTCCAAAGCTTCCAGCGCAGCATACTGTGATACAACAGGAGCGCATATTGTCATTGGTGTATGTGTTTTCATTATATGTTCCATTAATTCCGGAACAGCAACATTATATCCCACTCTCCAGCCTGTCATGGCATATGTTTTAGTAAATGTAAAATTCTCTACAACTCTGTCTCTCACCTCAGGTATTGACCCGATGCAAAAATGCTTTGTTCCGTCAAACGTGAAGTATTCATAGGCTTCGTCCACTACGATAAATAAATTATTTTCCTTGGCTATTTCAGCCACTTTCCTCAAATCCTCTTCCGGGAACACGGCACCTGACGGATTTGAAGGGTTGCAGAACAGTATTGCTTTGGTCTTTTTTGTTATGGCATTTTCCATAGCTTTTATATTAAGCCTGAAACCTTCCTCTTCAATGGTCGGAAAATAAACCGGCACGGCAGATGACATTTTGACTATAAGTTCATGTGTTGAATAGTTCGGAGACGGCATAATCACCTCATCCCCGGGATTAACGAGTGCCAGCACTGCAGCAAAAATACCCTCTATCGAACCTGTGGTGATCAACACCCCTCCGGCATCCGCTTCTATCCCATTATCTCGTTTTAACTTTTCAACCACTGCGCTCCTGAGCTTCATTAATCCGGGCGGCGGGGAATATCTGCTTGTTAAATCTTTATTTATCGCCTCAATAGCTGCATTATTTATATGCTTCGGCGTGGGTGAATCAGGTCTTGCCCAAGACAGCGCAACGGCATCAGGCATCTGAGCAGCCAAGGCCGACATCCTATGAATAGCAGATGCTTCAACGGCGCTTACCTTTTTAGATACTTCCAAAAAATCCATTTTT
>CAZOGA010000114.1:0-4182 GCA_964579095.1 uncultured Desulfurellales bacterium | reverse complement strand
TCTTTAAAAGAATTGTCCGGGCTTACAAGACGGAATAGATTTAGCGATTATTTGCCTTATCTGGCTTACGATGAGGAAACAAAAATTTATTACAATCAAGATGACACAATAGGTTATATATTTGAAGTTTCGCCAAAAGCATTTATCGGGGAGCAGACAGTTGATATGCTTAAAAGTATTTTAACCGTGCTTCCCGATGATTCGGTTATTCAATTTATGCTTTTTGCGGACCCGTATGTTTTGCCTGTCTTAAATTTTTATAAAAAACTAAAGGTAAGGCAGTATGATATTATAAATATTGCAACGGAAAGATATGTCAATTTTATAATGGACGGTGCAGAAAAAGGAATGCGTCAAGCATCGGATATTCCTGTTAGATATTTTCGCTCGATTATCTCAATTAAAATGCCTAAGAAAAAAGCAAAAAAAGTAGATTTAAAGTCTTTAAGGCACAATTTTTACGAAATTCTGTCAGGTGCAAATCTGCCACCTCAAAATGTATCACCCGATGACCTTCTTAGCATCTTGAGAAGGCTGTTTAACGATAGAATCCTTGTTCATAAAGGATATGACGATACTAAACCTATAAGTAAGCAAATTATTTTATCCGAGACAGATATTCACACAAAGCTAAATGCGATGCAAATAGGCAAGAAAGTTTATAAATGCACCACACCCAGCTTTTTCCCTGGAGGTTCAAAAGGGATGGACGCATTTACGGCAAATCAGCTTATAGGTGGACTTTGGGGAATTGCCTCCGATGCGGAACAGATTATAAAGCCGTTTATATATACACTCAACATTTACAAAAATGATGCTCAAATTAAAAAAGAGCTGGGATTGAAAGCCAATATTATCCTTCAGCAGCAGGGCTTTGGTTCTCTTGCACCCACACTTGCAAGGAAAAAAGATGAGTTCTTATGGGCAGTTGACGAGATGGATAACAACACAAGGTTTTTGAAAGTTATTCCTATTCTGTGGGTATATGCCGAAAATGACGATGAAGCCTATAAATCGGTTGCAAGGATAAAGCGTATTTGGGAATCTCACGGTTTTACAATGCAGGAAGATAAAGGTATCCTTCCGGTTCTTTTTATATCCGCTCTGCCTTTCGGACTTTATACTAACGATGATAACATCAGGAAAATGGATAGGGATTTTATTCTTCAGGACAAACTTGCAATGTCTATGGCTCCTGTTCAGGCTGACTTTCAAGGGTCGGGTGATCCTATATTATTGTTTCACGGCAGAAAAGGGCAGTTGGCATCGCTTGATATATTTGATAAACACGCTGATAACTATAACGTGCTTGTAGCCGCATCAACGGGAAGCGGTAAGTCGTTTGCTGTCAACTACATAGTGTTTAATTATTTTGCCGCAGGCGATAAAATCAGGATTATTGACATAGGCGGGTCATATAAAAAACTTGCTCATATTTTCGGTGGCAGGTTTCTTGAGTTTTCTCAGGATTCCGACATAAATATTAACCCCTTTACTCATATTAAGAATATCAACGATGAAATAGCCGTTTTGTCGGCTATAATCAAGCAGATGGTTCTTTCTTCAACAGGGCAAATATCGGTGGATATAGCGGAAACTTCCGACACTATCATTAAAAATGTAATACGGCTTGCTTGGGAAGAGAAAGGCAATGATGCCGATATTGATACGGTTTTTCACTATCTTGAAAATTATAGCCAATATGTCGGTGATGTGCCGAATAAAGAACATTTTGTAGAGACAGCATCTACGCTTGCATTTAACCTTACTGATTTTACAACACAGGGAACATACGGTAAGTGGTTTAACGGCAAGTCTAACTTTGATATTTCAAGAGATGATTTTACCGTGCTTGAGCTTGAACATCTAAAACCTCAAAAAGAGCTTTTTAAGGTGGTAACACTGCAGATTATTAATATGGTAACAAGAGATTTATATCTATCTGACCGCAGTTCAAAGAGATTAATAATCTTTGATGAGGCTTGGCAGTTTCTTGAGGGAAGTGATATTTTTAAAGATGTTATTGAAGAAGGTTATAGGCGCGCAAGGAAATACAGAGGAAGTTTTTCCGTTGTGGTTCAGTCTCTTTTGGATTTAAAAAACTTTGGTATGGTGGGGGACGTTATAAGGGCAAACAGTGCCTGGAAGTTTATGCTTTCGTCGCCCGATTTCGAAAAAGCCAAAGCCGAAAAAATAATTGATTACGACGATTTTGTTATGAAGGTTTTAAAAACAGTAAAAAGCAATAAGCCTAATTACTCTGAGATTTTTATAGACTCACCCTTTGGAATGGGTGTTGTCAGGCTGATTGTGGATGAATACTCATATTACATATTCACTTCAGATCCGAAAGAGAGTTCTAAAATAGAGCATATAGTAAAAACAAATGATATTGATTACGGACGTGCTATTGAAAAAATGATAGAAGAAAATCGAATAGGTAAGGAGATGTGATATGCTAAGAATACCTGCATTTGTTCTGATATTTTGCTTAATTATTTCAACTATGTCTTTTGCGGGAGGCGGAACAACAAACCCTGTATCATCAGCTAATAATGCAGGTGCGCTTGCCAATCAAAAACTCGGCAGTAAGTCTGCACTTAAATCTACTATCCTCACACCCGCCGCAAGCGGCGGAGGTGTTCCTATGTATTCATTAAATGGGGGAACCCCTTTTTCTGCAAGTATTTCAGCCCCGAGCGGAAAGAAGATTTTAGAGATTTTTATTCACCCTTCATCAACCGGTGATTTGTCGCCTGTTTACCTTTATGAGAATACAGGCAGCGGCAATAATTACAATTACAGTTATACAATTCCTTTTGCGGTATCCGGTGTTTGCGCCAACGGGCTTATATCCTGTACACCCGGAACGTGGAATAATTGCAGATATTATGCGTGGGTATCGTCAAATGGTAAATTGTCTTTACAAGAGCATCCTTCTACCGATTTCGGAGGATGTTACTGTATAAACAATTCCTGCGGCTATAATCTTGCAAGCACTAACCTGTCAACTGTTCTTGAAAGTATAGGCGGAAGTGCCGCCGCTACACTTATGAATAGTGCGGGTTATCGTTTAACGGTATCTGGTGTTAAGATAAATTACACTGATATCGCATATTACGGTCAAATGGTTAAAACAAGCGACACATCCCAGCAATCCGACTATTCATCTCCGGACACAGCGCAGTATGAATGGGAAACTGGTTCATCCACCCCGTCATCGTATTACGGAGGCGGAACAAACGGAAGCTATCTTTTCGCCGCGGCAGGTTCAATAGAAGACAGCGAAAAATCCAATCCTGACAGCATGTATAACTTAATTGCAACTTCAGGAGCAGCACAAAAAGATTCAACGGAACAAAAGACGTGTTATATAAAGCATATTGTTAATGTAGATAAGCATCAAAACGATTATTACACCGGAGTGGATGGAGACGGGTCTCAATTTGATACATCTGTATGTGCGTCAATTGACCAATGCGTAACAACTAACGGAACAAAAAATTGTCTATGCAGGCTTGCGCCAACGGGTGGCGGTTTTTGCGGATGCGGACAATCGTATAATTACCACATAAACGGCAGGTGGAAGTTTGTGGCTTCTTCGCCCGATGATTACAGTGCCATAGTTAAAGTTAATGGTGTAGTTAAGGTAGCAGTAAACACATCGTGCGACACAACATCAAGTGATTCGGGCGGCGATAGCGGAGCGTATGAGGGCGTAGCAAACGGAACTGTATATGCGGGAGTGGGTAATGCAGGCGGATGTAACGGCACACCTACATCGAGCTTTTATGCGTATATACAACAAAAAGCGTGGGATACGGTCAATAAGTATATAGATGATCAATGTCAGGAGTATGAGAATAACGAAGATTGTCAACTTAGAGATGAGTGGGTAGATGGCGTAAGGACTTGGAGCGACTACACATCTACAGGATTGATGAATATCGGAAATACCTGTAAGACATTTTATGGATGGTTTCCTCATAATGTGTGTTATGCGTGGTGGGAAAAGAAAAGGGTTTATGTATGTAAAATAAAAAATTACGATTTTACAAATGCAAAAAAGAGAGTTGACACAATAACACAATCAACATCTAACGTTGATGTTATGTCAACGAGTAATCTTGGTAATGTTAATTATCAGGATTACAGAGAAAGCAACGGAGCTTGGGGCTACCA
>CAZOGA010000113.1:0-4230 GCA_964579095.1 uncultured Desulfurellales bacterium | reverse complement strand
AGTTAAAATGAAAATGCCGATAAAATAATTCACTGCGTATATTCAATAAGTATGAATTGCACTTTTTCTTATAATTGCTATAATTAGTTTTATGAGAGTGAAAATAAATGAGGTTTTTTATTCTTTGCAGATGGAAGGTGAAAACATAGGGTATGCAGCCGTTTTTGTGCGATTTGCAGGGTGTAATTTATCCTGCGATTTTTGTGATACAAAATATGCTCTTTATGAAGGGGAATGGGCTGACGAATGTGCGTTGTTTGACAAAATTTCACGCTATCCTGTAAAAAGAGTGATCTTTACGGGCGGTGAACCTGTATTATATGATAAATTTATGGCATATTTTATGAAAAAACATCGAGATTATGAATATTTTATAGAGACAAATGCTACAATTTTCCCAGAATGCAGCATTAAATATTTTACACATATAACTGCAAGCCCCAAATTTCATGCCATAAACTTAGAAATCATAAAAAAATTGAGCACTAATGCAAAAGATATTGAGTTTAAATTTATTATTAAGGACAAACAAGATATTTTAAAATCCGAGCGTTTGATAAAAGAATTGAAATTAAAAAAAGTTATCTTGCAGCCTATGTTCATAAACAAAGAAAACAAAGATGACTACATCAAGCGCAGTGTGGAATTAATAGAAATTTTTAAAAACAGCAAATGTGCTGCGGGCAATACAAGACTTATCATACAAAATCATAAAATACTATATGGGAATAAGAGGGCTGTTTAAATGAAAAAAGCACTATTGGTATATTCAGGCGGATTGGATTCAACAACTTGTCTATTTTGGGCGTTGGATAATTTTGATGAGGTGCATACACTCACTTTTTCATATAATCAGAGACACATTATAGAGGTTCAATACTCTTATGAAACATTAAAAATAGCCGAAAGAATAAAACACAAATCCGTGCATAGACATTATTTTGATATCGACCTATCCAAAATAGGCGGCAGTGCTTTAACGGATATTTCTATCAATCTGCCGAAGCAAAGAAATGAGCAGGAGATGTCATCAGAGATTCCTTCAACTTATGTGCCGTTCAGAAATGGCATATTCCTGTCGATTGCCGGAGCCTTCGCAGAGAAAAACAGCATTTCTAATATTATTGGCGGATGGAACATCGTTGACTACAGCGGATATCCGGACTGCAGAGAAGAATTTTTAAAATCGTTTGAAAAAACATTGAATTATGGAACAAAAGCAGGCATAACAGGGAATAAATTCTCTATACTATCACCGCTTTTAAAAATGAAAAAATCGCAAATTATTAAGTTCGGAAAGAAACATGAGGCGGATTATTCCTACTCTTATTCATGTTATAGCGGAGATAAGATTCCCTGCGGGGATTGTGATGCCTGCATATTGAGGGCAAAGGGATTTCAAGAAGCCGGCATTGAGGATGATTTCTTAAAAAGGATTAAAAATGCAAACTCAAACAATTCCTGAAAAATTGACAACATTAACAATATAATATATCTTTATGACAGTGAAAGTAATAACATGTCATATAAATCCTGATTTTGATGCCATAGCAAGCTGCATAGCGGCAAAAAAATTATATCCTGAGTCAGAGATAGTTTTCCCTGAGCTGAATAGACGTTTAACAAAAAATTTTATGGTTCAGTCTATAATATACTCATATAATACAGACGGAACAAAAATAAATTTAAAAGATATAGATACGCTGATAATCGTTGACACACATTCAAAAAACAGAATAGGTGTATTTGCAAATATCTTGGATAGCGCAAAAATAATATGCTACGACCATCACGAAGACGGGGATATCAAATGCAGCGAGATGTATAAAACTAAAACAGGCGCAAATACAACTCAGATTGTTTCTAAAATTATCGAGAAAAATATAAGTATTACGGAAGACGAAGCAACGCTGTTTATGCTTGGCATATATGAAGATACCGGTAAATTGTTGTATAATTCCACTATGCCTGAAGATTTCAGCATATGCTCATATTTAAGAAAAAGCGGCGCAGATTTAGATATAGTATCAAATGTTTTAGAAGAAAACTTGACTGAAACAGATGTTGCACTTTTAAATGAGATGGTAAAAAATAAAAGAATCTATGAAATCAATTCCAATAAGATACTTTTAAGCTTCACATCTTCGGATATATATGTGAGCGATGTATCCTCGCTTGTTACAAAAATATTGAAGATTAACGGCGTTAATGCCGCTATCTGTATGTTCAGAATGGGTTCCAAAATTTATGTTATAGGAAGGTCCAAAGATAACGGCATTGATCTGTTGAAAATTTTTAAGGAATTTGGAGGCAGCGGACATAAACAGGCCGCAAGTGCTGTTATAAAGAACATGACATTAATAGAAACAACAGAAGTAGTCAGCTTAGCTATTAAATCCGAAATGCTTAACAATATAAAAGCAAAAGACATTATGAGTTTTCCGCCAAAATTTATAGATTCAAATAAGAGCATAAAGGATGCCAACGATATTATGTCAAAATTTTCGATAAATGCGCTGGCAGTGCTGAAAAATGATGAGGTCGTCGGTATAATAACCAGGCAAACAGTACAAAGGGCTCTTTACCATAATCTGAATAACGAGAGTGTCGAAAATTTCATGAACACAGAATTTGAAGTTGTTGACGGGGAAGAGACATTTTCTAAGATAAAAGATATTGTCATAAACAAAAATCAACGGCTGATACCCGTTCTGTCAAACGGTAAATTAGTCGGCATCATTACAAGAACAAACTTGCTTAAGCTTATAACCGAAAACATAAAAAGGGAATCATTTATAAATCCGCCTAATATCAAGGCAAAATTGAAAAAATCGCTTCCATATAAAGTATATGAATATCTATTGGCAAGCGGGCATATTGCCGAGCAAATGGGCATAAATGTATACGTAGTAGGTGGCATAGTAAGGGATATAATGCTGGGACTCAACAATTTGGATGTAGACCTCGTTGTTGAAGAGAACGGTATAGCGTTTGCAAAGGAACTGGCAAAAAAATATCAAGCGAGGGTTGCATCACATGAACGTTTCAAAACAGCTACCATTATATTTAAAGATAAATTTAGAATAGATGTGGCAACAGCAAGACGGGAATATTATGAAATACCCGGAAGTTTGCCTATCGTTGAGAAAAGTTCTATAAAACTGGACTTATACAGGCGAGATTTCACTATCAATACATTAGCGGTAAAACTTAATGATGATTTCGGGCAGCTGTTGGATTTTTTCGGCGGGTTGAGAGATATAAAAGACAAAAAAATAAGAGTGCTGCATGATCTAAGCTTTATAGAAGATCCTACAAGAATATTACGAGCTGTAAGGTTTGCCGCAAGATTTGGTTTTAACATAGGCAAGCAAACCGAAAAATTGATAAAAACAACAATAAATTTAGGCATACTGAACAACGTTGAAAAAAACAGAATTTTCAAAGAAATGGTTTTTATTTTCAACTCTTCTAATGTAGAAGATGCATTTAATACAATGTCAAAATACCTTATACTGAGAAACCTTAATAAAAAATTAATTGTGGACGGCAGGCTGCTTCAATTCATTAGAAAGGCTGAAGATGTAATCAGAGGATATTCTATATTTTTCAAACATAAAAAAATAAAAAAAGAACTCGTTTATATAATAATGATGGAGTATCTGTTTAAAAAAAGTTTGAGCTTTTCAGAGACCATAGGTGCTGACGAAAAAACCGTAAATTTAGCTAAAACTATCTCTTCAGAAATAAATGCAATAAAAGCCGCCGTAACAGATGAGAAAGCTACCAACATAGATATATATTATACCCTGGAAAAAATACCCATAGAGGTTATTTTAGTTGTTTTTGTTGTATCGGATGAGCATAGAAATATCAGCAGATATTTGGAACATTTAATGAATCAGCGGCATTTTATTTCAGGAAAAGATTTGATTAACTTAGGATTTAAAGCATCTCCCATATTCTCACAAATTATGAGCGATGTATTTAACCTGCAGTTGATGGGAGAAATTAAAGATAAACTCGAGGCTATAAAATATGTTAAAGAAAAATACATCGATCACGAACAAAAAAATTCATAGAATATTCCTTAATTTATCTTTTCTAAATTTTTCAAAAGTTTAATCGAAAAAACTTTTTATATTTTTGAAGGAGATTTCCCGAACTTTATAAACAATTACTTACTTTACGCACCTTAGGTTTCTCTTTCTAAACATTACAGACTTATAC
>CAZOGA010000112.1:0-4234 GCA_964579095.1 uncultured Desulfurellales bacterium | reverse complement strand
CAGATATAGCTATCAATAAAGGTATTGCTGCCGATAAACACCTAAAAACAAATATTGATGATATTTATACAGCCGGCGATGTTGCCGAAACCGAAGATGTAGTTTTTTCAGATAAAAGAACACATGCTATATGGCCTGCGGCTGTTGAACAGGCCAAAATAGCAGCCAAAAATATGTTAGGGCTTAATATAGAGTATAAACCCGAATTTTCTCACAATCTTGTGCCTATTTTTGGTATGGATATATTTTCAGGCGGCATGGGCAAAGAGGATAAATTTGATGTTTATACTATAAAACGAGATAATGAATACAGAAAAATCATTTTAGAAAACGGTGTGTTGAAAGGATTTATTATACTCGGCGAAGTTGAAAATTACGGTGCTTATACGCATTTTGCAAGAGAAAAAGTTGATGTTTCAAGCATCAAAGATGATCTGCTCTTCGGCACTGCTTCTTTTAATTTCCCGCAGCATATGAAACACGCTATATAAATTTGCATAGCGTGTTTCCACTTATTTCTTTTATATAGCCCGCGTTTTTAAATAAATTTTCCGTTTAAGCAAAAATTTTCAAGATAACTACAGTTGAAATTTTAATGATCTTTTTTTGCATACATAGAAAATATATTTAAATTGCTATTTGGCCTATTTAAAAGCTTCCTCCTTGCCGAAATCACGATAGAGCGAAAGGTCATCCAAGATCTCTCTTTCATCTTCATTCAGATTTCCCAAAATGTCTTTGGCGGTATAATGTCCCAAGCCAGGACCAAGCATAAAACCCTGTCCGCACATGCCGACTATATTGTAGCAATTATCAATACTTTTTACACGCCCCACAATAGGAAATCCGTCAGGCGTCATAGGATAAAGTCCGCGCCATGTTCTGCGTACGCTGATATTTTTTAATCTTGGTATAAGATCTACCATTCTTTTTGAAACCTGAGGAAGAAATTGAGAGGTTTGCCTTTGATCTGTACCGGCTACGGCAGGATCCGGCGTAAGACAAAAAGCGATCTGTCCAGTCTTGTGCTGGTAAAAATATATGTTTTTAGATCCTTCGCCGGGTCTCATGTCAACAATCATAGGACCTAAAAATTTATTTACAGGCTCTGTAATTGCCCCCTCGTGAGATTCAGGCATTACAGGCAAATCATAATGCATTTTTTTAGCCATCTCTTTAGCATATGCTCCTGCAGCATTTACAACAAACGCGGTGCCGTATCTGTTTTTATCTGTCTGTACCTCAATTATTTTATTGTTTTTTGTTTTTATGCCGAGAGCCTTTTCTCTAAAATGAAATTCAGCTCCATACTCAAGTGCCTTAAAATAAAATGCATTATTGGCAAGCAGCGGAGATGCAGATCCGTCATATGGTGAAAATGTGCCGCCTCTTAAATTGTTTCTATTGATTATAGGCACTATTTTTAGATAATCTTCTTTATCATACCACTCAATACTCAACCCATAATCTTTTTGAATTTTTAGGAGCTTTTTATACTGTTCTTCATGTTCCTGCGTGTATGCCGGATAAGAATAACCGCCCTTTAGCCACTCTATGTCATCGCCGTTTTCTTCTTCCCAGTGTGAAAAAATATCAATACTCTTTTTGGATATTAATATTTTTGATCTATCGGAGTGCGTTGCCCTGATCCCCCCAATTGCCCTTTTATTTTGTCCTTGTCCGGGTGAGGACAACTCGTCTATAACCAACACTTTTATTTTTTCTTTTGCAAGGAACATAGCAAGCGGTGTTCCCGTGCTTCCTGCACCTACTATTACAACATCGTAATTATTCATTTTCTTTACCATCCTTTATGCCCGCAAAATATTTTAAAGGTGTATCAAAAAATAGCGGTCTTAATGTATTTCTAACTATTTTATCCTGAGGAACACCTTCTTGACGCATAAGCATTTCTATTATGCTTTGGCACGTTTTCCCGCCGCAGGAACCCATACCTGCCCTTGTTATTGCTTTTAGCTGGTTCAAGTCCGTTACGCCTCTTCTAATCCATTTTCTAATTTCACCGGCTGTAATTCTTTCGCAGCGGCATACTATATCATCGTCTCTAAGCCGCAAATCGGGCTTTTCAAGCGGCGCGGTTATATTTTTATCTGTCTGCACTTTTATTCCGCCGGCTTTTTTAGCCAAATCCGCCGGCATTTTTATCTGAACAAGATAAGTTTTAGTCGTATTAGGAGCTTTTTTTACAGAGATAACCTTGTAATTACCTAAAGATTCAATATTTTGTCCCATAATTTCGATGCTGTCGCCGGCTTTCAGTGTGTCATCGCCGTATTCATAAGGCAGAGTAACGATGGGCATTTTACTATCTTTTCTAAAATCAACAACAGAAATTGCCAGTCCGGGACATACTGAAACACACTGCATACAACCTATGCAGCCGTTTTCCTCTATCCACACAGGGTCTTTCATCATATTATCGGGATCTATGTAAATGGCATTTTTCGGGCATACTGAGGTGCATGGATTGCATGGTATTTCCTGATTGCATTGAAAAATGGGATAAACTCCATCGTTTTTATCAGGTATAGACTGTTCTTTAACCTTGCCCGGCTTGCTTTTTAAGATATCCATTTTTTTTGACCAATCACCCGGTATTTCCATATCATATTTTTTTAACTTTTTTGCTATTTCTAATCCTGAAATTTTTCCACTGAACATAGCCGCAGATGCCTCGGCAATTTCTTGTGCATCACCTGCGGCGTAACTCTTCATTCCGAATGCAAGAGCTTGTTCATGGAATTCATTTACAGGATTTAAACCAACGGCTATGAGAACAGTATCACATTTGAATGTTTTTTCTGTTCCGGTAATAACTTTAAATTTTTCATCAATTTGTGCTACCGTTACGCTTTCAACTTCTTTATCCCCGTTTGCACTGACAACTGTATGCTGAGTGTATATAGGAACACCCATTCTCATTAATTTGTCTTGATGAACTTTATATCCCCCGACTTTCTTCATAGCCTCAATTAAACCGACCACATTCATATTGGCCTGGAGTGCGTGATAAGCCGCTATAAGACCGACATTTCCTCCACCTACGATGAAGAGTCTGTCGGATGTCTTTATTAAGTCGCGGTTAACAAGTGTTTGAAAAGCACCTGCTCCATAAACCCCCGGAAGCGTATTCCCGGGGAACGTTAAGCTTTTTTCTCTCGCGCCTGTTGTATTTAGCAGTATCTTAGGCGTAATCAGTATGTATTCATCGTTATTTTTTAATACTCCCACCTTTTTATCGGAATAAATTCCAATAGCAGATGTGTTAAGCCAAACTTTTACATTCGGATATTTTTCCAACTCTTTAGAAAGAATCCTGCCTATTTCAAAACCGCGTGTACCTGCAAAAGAATCCTTAACAGAACCGAAAAATTTATGTGTCTGAAGTACAAGTTTGCCGCCGAGTTTACTTTTATCGTCAACGAGAATAACGTTCACTTTATTTTTTCCTAACTCTATAGCTGCGCTTAGTCCAGCAGGTCCGCCGCCTATAATTAAAACTTCGGTGTTAATATCCTTAATATTTTTGCATACCTCTATTTCATCATCCTTAGGCAGGTTCGGCAGTCCCCTAAGAGGCTCCACATGCATTCCTTCGCTCACTTTCACCATACATGATTTAACTGTCTTTCCGTTTGCCACAACAAGGCATTGACTGCATTGTCCGTTTGCACAGAAAATTCCCTGAGGTGCGTTATCTTTCTGATGAAATGAAAATGTTTTTATACCGTTTGCAAAAAGTGCAGATGCAATTACCTCGCCGTTTTTTGCTTTTAATTTTTTACCGTTCCAAAAAAAAGGTATCTCTTCCTTTTCTTTTACGTCTATGATTGGATGTTTTTTGATTCTATAATCGATCATATCCATCTCCTTTTACGATCCATAGATTATTATTGATAATAATAATGATTAAAATAATTCTGTAAAGTGAAATATTTTAGAATTATTTCACTTTTTCAAACAATTTTATTGCATATTGTCTTTGTGCATCCAAAACGGTCTCCTATGGCTTTAAATGTATAAGCTAAATTACAAATATTTGACAATTTTGCTAAAATTATGCTATTTTAATAAAGTTAAAGTATACAATATTAGTTTATAAAGCATCTTAGAGTGTGCAAAGTAAGTTAATAATAATGCTGAAGGGGGGGGGGGGTTAAGGGAAGAATAAGGATGCGATAAATATCTCACATATTGATGCTATAGGTCCATT
>CAZOGA010000111.1:0-4295 GCA_964579095.1 uncultured Desulfurellales bacterium | reverse complement strand
GGATATACAATAATTAATGATGTTACGGCAAGGGATCTGCAAAGCAGTGACGGGCACTGGACAAGAGCGAAAAGTTTTGATACATTTGCCCCGATTGGGCCGTTGATAGAAACAAATCTAAAACCTGCAGAGCTGAATATCAAAACCATGTTAAATGGCGCAATAAAACAGAATTCAAATACGTCGAATATGATTTTTAATGTTTACGAGCTCGTGTCATTCATATCGCAGATGATGACGCTGCTGCCGGGGGATGTTATAGCGACTGGAACGCCAAAAGGCGTGGGAGCAATTGACATAGGTGATGAAATTGAAATAGAGATAGAAAATATTGGAAATTTAAAGAATGGAGTGAGGTAATAGTATGATTGAAATGGCAGAAAGGATAAAAAAGCTTCCACCGTATCTGTTTGCTGAGATTGACAGATTGAAAGATGAAGTTGGCAGGAAAGGTGTTGATATTATTGATCTTGGTGTAGGTGATCCGGATATCCCAACACCTAAAGAGATTATTGAAGTTGCAAAAAAGGCTTTGGAAGATCCGAAGAATCATCAATATCCGAGTTATGCCGGTATGTATGAATTTAGAAAAGCAGTAGCCGACTGGTATAAAAGAAGATTCAATGTTGAACTAAATGCCAATAATGAGGTTGTGAGCTTGATAGGATCAAAGGAGGGCATAGCACATCTGCCTATAGCGTTTGTGAATCCGGGCGATTATGTGCTTGTGCCTAATCCCGGATATCCCGTTTATCCTGTTGCAACTATGTTTGCAGGGGGAAAGTCTTATGAAATGCCTCTTAAACACGAGAATGGTTTTCTGCCGGATTTAGAATCCATAGATAAATCAATTTTAAGAAAGACAAAGTTGATGTTTATCGGATATCCTAATAACCCTACATCTGCTGTGGCGGATGAGAATTTTTACAGAAGTGTTGTTGAAATGGCGAGAAAATATAACTTTATTGTTGCAAGTGATAATGCATATTCTGAAATTTGTTATGACGGATATGAGCCGATAAGTTTTCTAAAGGTTGATGGAGCAAAAGAGGTTGGTATTGAATTTCATTCACTCTCGAAGACATTTAATATGACCGGATGGAGAATAGGTTTTGCTGTCGGCAACAAAGATATCATCAATGGTCTCGGTAAGGCTAAAACCAACATAGACTCAGGCATTTTTCAAGCTGTTCAGGTTGCGGGCACTTACGCTTTAAATAATGCCGAAAGTCTAAATGCTCCAATAAGAAAGATATTTGCAGATAGGCGCAGCCAAATGTACAAAGCGTTAAAAGATGCTGGTTTTGAGTTTGATATGCCAAGAGCAACATTTTATTTTTGGGTTAAGGTACCCAATGGCTTTACATCAAGCGAGTTTGCCAAGAAAATGCTTGAAGAGAAGGGTATTGTAGTAACTCCGGGGAATGGTTTTGGCGAAATTGGAGAGGGATATTTTAGAATAAGTATCACAAGCCCGAGAATTAAAGAGGCTGTAGAGCGATTGAAAAGTGCGGTATAAAAGGGTTTTTCTGTGTTTAGGCTCAAATATAGGAAAAAGAGCAGAAAATCTATCAAAGGCGCTTGAATATATTAGCGCCGGCAGCAAAATAAAACTTATGAGATGCTCGGGTATTTATGAAACCAAGGCCTGGGGATTTGAACAGCAGCCGGATTTTTACAATCAGGTTATAGAGATTCAAACAAATTTTTCACCCTGCGGTCTGCTGCATTTTTGCCAGGACATTGAAAAAAAAATGGGAAGAAAAAAAGAATTTAAATGGTCTGCGCGTATAATTGATGTTGACATTTTACTTTTTGATAATATAATTGTTAATAGTGATGTTCTTAAGATACCGCATAAATATTTGAGCGAGCGTTTGTTTGCTCTTGTGCCGTTAGCCGAGTTGGACGATTCCATCAGGTTAAACGGAAAAGGTATTTTAGAATTAATAGCAGGCTTGGGCGGGAAGGACAGCGTTAAGCTTGTTAATTTAGGAGATAGCATTTGACATATGCAAGAGACCTCAGTTTGAGGCTTTTAGCTGACGATAACGATAAATTAATTATAAGCCTATATACCAAATACGGTATATGGGCTTTTTTTTGTTAAGGAGAATAAAATGAGTATGAACGTTCCGAAAGTTGTATCTATGAAATCCAAAGAAAAAATAGCTATGGTGACTGCTTATGATTACACCTCGGCGCGTATAGCCGATGAGGCAGGCGTTGATATCATACTTGTGGGCGATTCCCTGGGTATGGTGATGCAAGGTTTAAATTCTACAATTCCGGTGACACTTGACGAGATGATATATCATGTAAAGATGGTAAAAAGAGGCGTAAAAAACGCTCTTGTGATTGCCGATATGCCGTTTATGAGTTATCAGGCGGATTATGTTGAGGCTGTTAAAAATGCAGGCAGAATAATGAAAGAGACAGATTGCGATGCTGTTAAATTAGAAGGCGGAAGGGAGTTCGCAGTTACAATAAGCAGCATTGCTGCAGCAGGTATTCCCGTTATGGGACATTTGGGTTTGACGCCGCAGTCTATAAATATTTTTGGTAAATACGGTGTAAGGGGCAGGGATGAACAAGAGGCGAGAAAAATGAAAGAGGATGCGAAATATATACAGGAAGCGGGCGTTTTTTCCATAGTTTTGGAATCCGTGCCTGTTAAATTGTCAGAAGAAATAACAGCATCTTTGAAGGTTCCCACAATAGGTATAGGCGCGGGTGACAAGACTGACGGACAGGTGCTTGTATTCCATGATCTGCTGGGACTGTTTGATGATTTTAAGCCGAAGTTTGTTAAGCGGTATGCTCACCTAAAGGAAGATGCTATAGACGCTATGGGAAATTATATAAAAGAAGTAAAAGATAAAAAGTTTCCCGATAAGGAACACTATTATGAATAATTTTGTGAACGATTGCTGCTGTATTTGTGAGGGACTGCTATGGAAATAATATACAGCGTGAAAGATATGCAGCAAATAGCAAATAGAGTGAAGCGCAGCAATACATCCATCGGTTTTGTGCCGACTATGGGTTATCTGCATGAAGGTCATCTCTCGCTGATAAAACAGGCAAGAGAAGATAATGATATCGCGGCAGTAAGTATATTCGTTAACCCGATGCAGTTTTCGCCGAATGAAGATCTAAATAAATATCCGCGTGATTTTGAAAGAGATGAGATGCTGTGTGAGCAGAATGGCGTAGATTATCTGTTTTATCCCGGTCGTGACACTATGTACCCGGATGGTTTTGAGACCTACGTTAGTGTCGATAAACTGACAAAGGTTTTAGAGGGTGCATCAAGACCTGCACATTTCCGCGGCGTTACGACGGTTGTCAATAAACTATTCAATATCATTAAACCCGATAGGGCATATTTCGGGAAAAAAGATGCTCAGCAGCTGCTCGTTATAAAAAAAATGGTTAAAGATTTAAATATGGATATAGAAATTGTAGGTATGCCTATTGTCAGAGAAGAGGATGGGCTTGCAATGAGTTCCCGCAACAAATATTTAAACAGCGATGAGAGAAAAGATGCCGTTTGTCTGCATAGAGCCCTTAATAGGGCGGAGGAGCTGAAAAAATTGGGCATTAAATCTGCTGATAAAATAAAAAATGAGATGAAGACGTTGATAGAATCATATGAGCATACAAAAATAGATTATATTAATATCAATAAACTAAGTGATTTAAGTGAAATTTCAAACGTAGAAGAGGGCGGCACGCTTATATCGTTGGCTGTTTTTGTGGGCAGCACGCGTCTTATTGATAATATTTGGATTTGAAAATAAGAGTTTGGAGTGGAGGTATAGATGTTAAGAAATGTATTGATAGGCAAAATTCACAGAGCAACTGTGACGGAGGCTGATTTGAATTATGTGGGCAGCATTACTATAGATGAGGATCTAATGGATGCTGCAGGCATGAGAGAATATGAATATGTTCATGTCTGGAATATAGATAACGGCGAAAGGCTGCAGACTTATACTATTAAGGGCAAGCGCGGCAGCGGCGTGATATGCTTAAACGGTGCGGCAGCAAGAAGGGTTTCTGTCGGCGATAAAGTGATTATTGCTGCATTTGGAATGGTTGAAGAATCGGAATTAAATAATTATGAGCCTAAAGTGGCTATAGTGGACGATACCAATAAGATAATAGAGAACTATAAAGGTATGTAGTGTATGTGATTGATGGTATTTAGCCTTTTCGCAAAAATTATCAGCACTGCCAGCTTAAGCGCTTATTATGCTTATTCACAAATCAAGGAAGAAAGGGACATTGTG
>CAZOGA010000110.1:0-4313 GCA_964579095.1 uncultured Desulfurellales bacterium | reverse complement strand
TAATTCCTTTATTTTCTCATAACATAATTTTACTTGGATAAATCTTGTGCTTTTCTTTAATTCAAAATCTAAAATTTATAATTTATAATTGTTTTTATTGCAGCGGGTGAGTTTTTACTGCTTTTTGACTATCAAAAAGTAAAAAGAGAAAGATTAGCTCTTGACTTTTTGTCAAACCTTATGCATTCTTAACAGTTGTGTATCTAATATCTAATATTTAAGGTATGCGAAATTTAATGTAGTAAGGTGTTTTGATGAACCCACAGATTTTTCTTATGGTTATACCGTTTTTGCTTGCGGTAGTTATACACGAAGTATCACATGGCTATGTTGCAGAGAAGCTCGGTGATAATACGGCAAGATTCGCAGGAAGACTGACGCTTAATCCTATATCCCACGTCGATCTGCTCGGAACTATAATTTTGCCGCTATTGCTTATTATTGCACACTCCCCTGTTTTATTCGGATGGGCAAAGCCTGTGCCCGTTAACTTTTTTAATTTAAAAAATCCGAAAAGGGATTCGGCATATGTTGCGGCAGCCGGTCCTTTGTCGAATTTTATTATGGCTATCGGATTTGCTATTCTCTATCACATATTTTTGCTTGTGCCCCTCGGCTATTTTTCCTCCCCTCTTCTGACAACCTGTTTGTATGGGGTTGAGCTCAATCTGATATTTGCGTTCTTCAATCTCATACCTATCCTGCCTTTAGACGGCGGAAGGATATTAGCTGCATTTTTGCCTAATAGGTGGGCGTATAGTTTTTCCAAAATTGAACCTTATGGTATATATATAGTTATAGCATTAATATTTTTAGGCGCTTTCAATACAATATACTATCTTTTTGTGATGCCCTTTTCAAAGATACTGCTTTTTTAGGAGAGAAAAATGAAACAAAATATTTTGAGTGGCATGAGGCCAACAGGCAAACTTCACCTCGGAAATTTATACGGCGCTTTGATAAATTGGATCAAGTTTCAAGATGAAGATTACAACAGGTTTTATTTTGCCGCGGATCTGCACGCTTTGACCACGGGATTTGAGAGTTCAAGAGACATATACCGTAATACAATAGAAATGGTCATAGACTGGCTTGCATTCGGCTTGGATGAAAACAAAAACACGATTTTTATTCAATCTCTTGTTAAAGAGCATGCTGAGTTGTTTTTGCTGTTATCTATGATAACGCCGGTAGGCTGGCTTGAAAGAGTGCCGTCTTATAAAGACCAGGTTCAACAGTTAGGCAAAGATAAAACGGCCAATTTTGGTTTTTTGGGATATCCTGTTTTAATGAGTGCAGATATTATTATTTATAAGGCAGCTTATGTTCCTGTAGGTATTGATCAGGTAGCACATCTTGAATTTGCCAGGGAGCTGGTGAGAAGGTTTAACGCTTTTGTTGGAAAAAAAGTGTTTATAGAACCTCAGCCCAAACTGACGGAATCCCCAAAAATTTTAGGGCTTGATGGCAGAAAAATGAGCAAATCATATGGAAACGCTATATATTTGTCCGACTCTGAAGAAGAGACATCAAAAAAAATCAAGGTTATGTTTACAGATCCGAGAAGAAAAAGAAAAACAGACCCCGGCGTTGCCGAGGAATGTGGTGTATTTATGCTGCACAAGGTATTTACGAATGCAGACAAACAATTAGAGATAAAAAACGCCTGTTCCAAGGCTGCAATAGGCTGCGTAGATTGCAAAAAAATACTTTCAAAAAACATTAATGCTAAGTTGAGCGGGCCAAGAAACAGAAGAAAAGAACTTGAAAAGAGGGAAAATTACATAACGGATATACTGCGTGACGGAAGCAAAAAAGCTGCTGCGGTAGCGAGAAAAACTTTAGAGGAAGCAAAAGATGGAGTTTTCGGATGCAATTTTTACAGATGATAAGAAAAGATGTTTCTTAGATAAAATAACCGGTTTAAATAATAAAACCGGGATGAAATACCTGCTTGGTAATCTCATAAAACAGCATAAACGTTATGAAGATAACTGGGCGCTTATTCTATTGACAATTAAAGACGAAGAAAAGCTGACTAAAACATTGAAAAACAATGCGGCTATAAAAGCAGTTGCACAAAAATTAAACAGTTCCTGCAGAACAAGCGATATACTTTTTTATTTAGGAGATTATTATTTCTGCATTTTAACAAGGGTATTTGACAAGAATGATACAGATGAATTTATAGCGAAAATTCGAAATAACATAGATAATGTTTTAAAAATAGGCAATAATATAAACTTTGCCTCGGAATACGGCACCGCATTTATGACGTATAATGATTCTGCTGAGAGTATGCTCAATAGGGCTTTTTATTCCCTGCCGTCCGTAAAATAAATTTTCAAAAACCGTTATCTATGAAATTCGTGTCATAACTATTACTTATAAACTCATCTGACCTAAGCAGTCTTTTAAAGAACTCTGCACTTGTATATATACCCTCAACAACAAATTCATCCAGGTCTCTAAGCATCCTATTAATTGTTTCCTGCCTGTTATTACCCCTCACAATAAGCTTTGCTATCAGGGAATCATAGCTTGGGGACACATTCATGCCGCAGTAAATAGCCGTATCCACCCTTGTGCCCGGACCGCCCGGAATAAATAATTTTGTTATCTTGCCTGGGGACGGCATAAAATTCTTAGAATTTTCCGCATTTATTCTGCATTCCATAGTGTGAAATTTCTGCTTTAGTTTTTCCTGGTTCATCGATAGATGTTCACCGGATGCAACTGCTATCTGTTCTTTAAGCAGATCAATGCCGTAAGCCATCTCGCTAACCGGATGTTCTACCTGAATACGCGTATTTATCTCAATAAAATAAAATTCGTTTCCATCAAATAAAAATTCCAGCGTACCCACGTTCTGATATTCTAAAATTTTGGTTGCCTCAACGGCAACGGCATGCAGTTTTTCTCTTTGTTCCTCGTTCAATACGGGCGAGGGTGATTCCTCCAATAATTTCTGATGTCTCCTCTGGATGGAGCAGTCTCTTTCTCCCACATGAACTACATTGCCATATTGATCAGCTATAATTTGGACTTCTATGTGCCTGGGATGCTCTATAAATTTTTCCAAATATATTTCATCTCTCCCAAAAGAAGCTTTTGCTTCCAATTTAGCAAATCTATATTGTTCAATTAGATTATTTTCATCCCTCACAATTCTCATACCTTTGCCTCCGCCGCCCCATGACGCCTTCAGCAATATAGGATACCCCACATTTTTAGCAGCTATTTTTAGGTCTTCTTCATCATCTATAGAGCCATCGCTTCCTGGTATAGTGGGTATGCCGGCTTCCTTCAAGATATGCTTAACACTTGACTTGTCGGATAATCTCTCCATAGTTTCTGCATCCGGACCTATAAAAGCAACATTCAAATCTTTGCATATATTTGCAAATGCAGGGTTTTCAGACAAAAACCCGTATCCCGGGTGAACGGCGTCGCAATTAGAATTCACTATAGCCTGGGCTACATGCAGAAGGTTTAAATAGCTCTCTTTTGCAACAGCTTCACCTATACAAATAGTTTCATCTGCCAGCATAACAGGAATTGAATCTCTATCTTCTTTAGAATAAACCAAAACAGTCTTTATGCCGAGCTCTTTAGCCGCCCGTATAATTCTCAGCGCAATCTCTGATCTGTTTGCTATAAGTATTTTTTTGAACATTATATCATCCTAATTTCTTTACAAGAAACAACGGCTGATCGTATTCAACTTTTTGTGCATTTTCAACGAGAATCTTCTCTATCTTGCATGGAAATTCAGATTCCAATTCATTCATTATTTTCATAGCTTCCAAAATACATAGAACATCGCCCTTCTTTACCTCACTCCCTATCTCAACATAGGGCGCAGATGTAGGCGAGGGTGCTTTGTAAAACGTTGCCACCATAGGTGATTTAATTTCGATTAAATCTTTATCTATCTTTTCTTCTTCTGCAGGCTCTTTTATCTCTTTCTGCTCGGAAAGTTGGACGGTTTGCGGAGCAGCCTGAGGGATATTGCTTTGTGCAATTATATTTTCGCTGACAAAAGCACCCTTTTTCTTTAATATCAGATGAAAATCATCATCCTTATATTCAAATTCCACAAAACTGCTATTCTCAATAGTTTTTATAATGTCCTTCATTTTTCTTAAATCCATAACTTGCCCCCTTAAAATTACAGTTAAAAATTGTAGCAAATATTGATTATATGTGCAAATATTTAATTTATAAACTTAGAAAAGGAACTAAATGTTCTTCATTTCTTTTATCTTGATACAAAAGAAGAAAAGCAAAGAAAAGATCAAGGATAGAGGAAA
>CAZOGA010000109.1:0-4380 GCA_964579095.1 uncultured Desulfurellales bacterium | reverse complement strand
TTCACAATGTCCCTTTCTTCCTTGATTTGTGAATAAGCATAATAAGCGCTTTAAGCTGGCAGTGCTGATAATTTTTGCGTAAGGTTAGTTATAAAGAAGAGATAATGTTATTTATGCTTTGCGCCGCCGAATAACCCTCGGAAAATGCCGCCTGCAAATTAAAACCCCCTATACTTCCTTGAATATCCAATATTTCACCTGCAAAAAACAGCCCCTTAACAATTTTTGATTGCATAGTTTTCGAATCCACATCCTTTAATGATATGCCGCCTTTTGTTACAAATGCTTGTTCTATTGGGCATTTCTTCACATCAACGCTAAAATTGTGCAGCAGGTTAAAAATTTCTTTAAGTTCTTTATTGCTAATCTCACTGCAAAATTTATCTGTTTTTATAATTTCTTTTACAAAACGCCTATGCAGTTTTTCACATAATACATTAGCTACTTTACCTTTTCTGCTCCTTATGAAATTTAAAAATTGGCTTTCATCATAATTTATAAATCTTATAATCATTTGAGCCTTATCAAAATCCGCCTCGGATAAATTTAATATTGCCGGTCCGCTTACGCCGAAATGTGTAAATATAATATCGCCAGTCGTTTTCTTCAGCTTTTTGCCGTATTTCAAATTAATCCCTACATTGTGAAATGACAATCCCTGAAAACGTTTAAATTGGCTGTGTTTTATGCAAAACGCAGATTCATATGGGGATAGTTCTGTTATCTTATGCCCAAAATGTTTTGCAAACCTATAACAACCCCCGGATGATCCTGTGTTGGGATAACTCATCCCGCCACATGCCAAAATAATACTCTTAGAATAATAATCCGTTTTATTGGTTGTTATTTTAAAATATCTATCTTTTGATATATATTTCACAGTTTCAAATTGTTTAAATTCTACACTGCTTTTATTTATAAGATTCAGCATACGATAAGCCAATTCTTTTGATGTAATGTTTCCTATCAATATTTTATTACCATGAGATTTAGTATTAACATTAATCGATTTTAAGAACTCTATCAGCTCATCTCTAAAAAAAGCACCGAATGAATCTCTTAAAAATTGTCCGTTTTTGCCGTAAAAGTTTAAAAAATCATTTAAAGGCGTACTATTTGTTATGTTGCATCTGCCATTACCGGTGATAGATAGCTTACTCGCACCCCTATTTTTATCTATAAGGACAACTTTATTTGAGTTTATATTTAATGCAGCAAATATACCGCCGGCACCGGCACCTACTACAACGCAGTCATAAATCACTTAAACTTGCTTTATCTGTCTTACCTTTTTTCTATATGCCGCAGCCTTTATCTTGTTCTGTTCTCCGCCCTCGCCTCTTTCATACATATAAGCCGCTGAATTCAAACCGTCAACATTATCAAGCTGTGCCGCCATATCAAAATATTCAAGCGCTTTAGAGAGATTCTTTTCAACGCCCTTGCCCGTATAATACATGGCAGCTAAAAAAACCATAGCCTGGGCATTTTTTTTATCTATAGCCTGTTTGAATAACTGCATAGCATCATCTATTCTATCTATATCAACATAAAGAACGCCTAAGTTAAATATCGCAAAATCATTACCGCGTTCTATAGATTTCTCAAACCAATCAACAGCCAAATCTATATTTTTCTCGCCGTCTAAGCCCTCCCTATATATCAAGCCCAGATTATTCATTGCGGCGCTATGTCCGGATTCCGCAGCGGTTTCAAACAATTCTTTTGCTTTTTTAATATCTTTAGCCACACCTTCGCCTTCTAAATAAAGATATGCAAGCTTATTAGCCGCATCTGCATCATTGTTTAATGAGGCTTTCTCATACCAAAACACAGCTTTATCATAATCCGGAGAACCGTACAGACCTGAATAATATATATCCGCAAGTTTATGCATAGCTGCAACATCTCCTTTTGCGGCAGACCTCAAATATTCTTGTATCAACTCATCAACATTTACATCATCATTCACATTAGACAAGGTCAATCTCCGGATTTTTATCTATAAGACCTTTATCATAAGCTTCGTCAAAAAGCAGCCTGCACGCCTTAAGCCCTGTTTCACCCAAATCAACTGTTAGATTATTTACATACATACCGACAAATTCATCAGCGAGTTGTATATCCATGCCGCGCGCAAAGTTTAGGGCGTATTCCACAGCTTCTTTCCTATGGTTTAACGAATACAGTATGCTGTTTTTTAATATTTTAGATATATCGTTCATGGCAGGTCCAAGTTTTCTATGTATACTGTTGACCCCCAAAGGCAAAGGCAATTTAGTTCTCTCAAACCACCATTCTCCAAAATCCACTATCTTTTTAAGGTTTCTTTTGGAATATGTAAGCTGACCCTCGTGAATAATTAATCCTGCGTCAACCTCACCTGCTTCAACAGCATCAAAAATCTTATCAAAAGGAATAACTTTAACTTTTACATCTTTACCGAGCAGCAGCCTCAATTCTAAATAAGCACTGGTCATTTTCCCGGGAACCGCTATAAGTTTGTTTTTCAGATCATCAATTGAACAGGCTTCTTTTGCAACAACCACAGGACCGTACTTATAACCCATGCTCGCACCGCTGCTTAATATGGCATATTTATCAGAAATAGTCGGGTATGCAGCCAAAGATATGGCAGTTATATCAAGTTTTTCATCAATTGCCATCTCGTTTAATGTTTGAATATCATGCAGTATCTGCTTAAATTCATAACCATTTGTATCCAATACATCCTCTTTATTTAAAGCATAAAACATAAATGCATCGTCAGGATCAGGGCTATGACCCAATGTTAACAATCTCTTATCACTCATAAGCATGTATCTCCTTAAAATAAAAAATTCTATTAGTTCCCATTCTCGTCTGCGCGGGCATTATATACATAATTGTTGAGTTATTCAATGGTATTTGTTTAATAAGGAGGGCTAAAAACTTTCAATTATTTTATTAAGCCACAAATAACTTGACAGCTTTGCTTTGCTGATATCATTGATTGGAATCATAAGTTGCCTTGATAAACTTTCCATTTTCGACATATTAAGTTCCTCTAAAGCAATGGCAAATTCCAACAATTTGCCTATCGTTCCTTCATGATTTAAGACTGCTTTTGATACATCTTCATCCAAACTCAGTTCACGCAGAATTTCTTCACCCGGCACATTAAATAGAACAGGAAGCAGAGACAAAATGCCTGTAAAAAAAGCAGAATCCGCCTGCGCTGAATTATAAGGACTGCTTTCCAATGATAAGTTTTCCATTACTTTAGCTCTTATGACAGCTGTTTGGAATAGAGGGGATTTGCTGACATTTCTACCTTTACTAACATAATTCAGCAACAAAAGCCATTTTCTAAGCTGTCCCATACCCAAAAGTGTTATAGCATGTTTTATAGATTTAATTCTATTTTTAAAACAAAAGGCAGCTGAATTTATAAATCTAAGCAAGCTGTAGCTTAGATCGGGATTGGTTTTAAATATGTCTATTATGTCGCTTACATTGTTACCTTTGCTTATCATATTAATAATTCTTAAAATTGTCAGCTTGGATGGATCAAAAGATTCCGTTTTTAAAATATCCGGCTTTGCAAAATAATAGCCTTGAAAATAATCAAAGCCCATATGCTTAAATAATTCAAACTCTTCTCTCGTTTCTACTTTTTCAGCTAATAACTTGGCATTTGTTTTTTTCAGAATATTTATTTTGCTCTTCAGTTTATCTATATCCACCAGTTTTATATCAACTTTTATATATGATACTTTATCCAACAATACTCTAAAGTTGTCTAAATATTCCCGATCCAATGTAAAATCATCTAAGGCAAAAATATAACCCTGATTTTTTAAATGAACAATTCTCTTAATAAGCTGCTCATCCACAGCTGAATCTTCCAATATCTCTATAACAAATTTATTTTTGGGAATAAATTCCAAAGTATCTGAGCTGATAACTTCATGGTTCGCATTGATAAAAGCAAGGTTGTTGCCGACTATATCCTTAATTTGAAATTCCTGCAGTATATTAATAAATGTTCTGAAAGATGCATACACATCATCATCAACATTTGCACTGTTTATATATTCATTGCTTCTAAACAGCAGCTCAAATCCAAAAATAGACTCTGATCTATCCAATATGGGCTGCCTGCCTAAAAATACACTCACAAAATTACTCTAAATGAACTATCTATACAATACATATGCTATATTTTATGTTTATTGTGGCATAATGTCAATAAAAATTATAATATTGTTTATATATGCATAACTTTATCTTCTATACACAAAATATTGACAGGGGAAGAAAAATTTATATAATTTTCATTAATTGCCGGGGTGGTGAAATTGGTAGACGCGCTGGACTCAAAATCCAGTAGGGGTGACT
>CAZOGA010000108.1:1500-4391 GCA_964579095.1 uncultured Desulfurellales bacterium | reverse complement strand
ATGGTAATGCTGTGCATCTGTATGAGAGGGAGTGTTCAATACAAAGAAGGCATCAAAAAGTTATAGAAGAATCGCCATCTACGGCTATCAATGATGAAGTAAGGCATAAAATGGGTGAAGCAGCAATTAAAGCTGTTGCGGCAAGTGATTATGACAGTGTAGGCACGGTGGAGTTTTTGGTTGATAAAAATATGAATTTTTACTTCTTAGAGGTAAATACAAGACTGCAGGTTGAACATCCTGTCAGCGAAATGGTTACCGGGCTTGATATTGTAAAGATTCAAATAGGTATAGCTGAAGGAAAACATTTAACTCATAAGCAGGAAGAAATTCATCAAACAGGGCATGCAATAGAGTGCAGGATATATGCTGAAGATCCTGATAAAAACTTTATGCCTTCGCCCGGATTAATATATGGTCTTAGATTTCCAGACGGACCGGGTGTGAGAAATGACTGCGGTGTTTATGTCGGCGGAGAGGTGCCGATATATTACGACCCTATGGTTGCAAAATTGATTGTGTGGGCAAAGGACAGAGATGCAGCTATCGCAAGAATGAAGAGAGCATTAAGCGAATATGTGATAAAGGGCATAAAAACAACTATCCCATTTCATCAAAAAGTACTTAGGAATGAGAATTTTCTAAAAGGCAATATTACTACGGACTTCATTGATAAAGAGGTGCTTGCAGTGCCTCAGCCGAGAAAAGGTTCAAAAGAAGTGGCAATTGCGGCAGCGGCCATAAAAGAGTTTTTAAGAGAGAAGGAAGCAAAGAGAAGACTTGTTGAATTTAGAGAAACATGTTCCGGCGGAAGTAGGTGGAAAGAAGTAGGCAGAAAGGCTTCTCTGTTTGGAACAAGTTTTGGCGATGTTTATAAATATTCAACATAAAGCAAGGAGTGGATTATGGCATATATAGCTAAATTAGATAATGTAGAATATAAAGTTGATGTAGACGAGGTTGAAGCAAATAAGTTTGAAGTAGCGATAGATGATAAATCCTATATGGTAGATACCCAGTTGACAGAAAGTAATGTATATTCGCTTATTGTTAACGGTGAATCCTTTGAAACAGATGTTGACAGTAAAGACGGAACATTTGATGTTGTGACAGAGGGCGATCTATTTAAAATTGAGGTTATGGATGAGCTGAAGCTTAAGATGCTGGCAAGAAGAGGCGGTGGAGCGGCTGAAGGCAAACAGATTATTAAATCCGAAATGCCAGGCGCCATTATTGATGTGAAAGTCAAGGTTGGGGATGAAGTCAAAGAGGGAGATGTTTTACTCATCTTAGAGGCAATGAAAATGCAGAATGAGATTAAGTCACCTAAAGACGGCGAAGTAAAAGAGGTATTTGTTAAAGCCGGGGAAAACATCGATGCTGATGCAAAAATGGTTGTTGTAGAATAGGAAGTTAATATTAAGGCGGGTTTTTATGCCCGCCTTTATCTATTCTTGGAATCAAGATATATAGTAACAGGTCCATCATTAATCAATTTAATTTTCATGTCCGAGCCAAAAATTCCCGCTGAAGTTTTTATTCCGTAATTTTTTACCATATTTAAAAACTGCTCGTACATTGCGTTTGCTTTCTTGGGTTCCATAGCATAAAAATATGAAGGTCTGTTGCCTTTTCTTGTATCGGCTGCCAGTGTAAATTGGCTTATAATCATGCTTTCGCCGTTAATATCTTTTAAAGATAAATTAAATCTCCCATAACTATCGCTGAAGATTCTCATATTTACAATTTTTTTTGCTATATAATCTAAATCCTGCTGTGTGTCATCTTTGCAAAAACACGCAAAAACTAATATCCCTACGTTTATACGGGAGTGTCTCTTATTTTCTATGTACACGGCGCATTCATTTACCCTTTGAATAATTGCTCTCATATGTTCAAATACTCATTTAATCTTATGCTGCTGTCTAAATAAGCTTCCATATTGTATGTCAATTTTGCAATAACAGATTTTATATTATTTATTTCTATAACAATATTGTTCATCTTCAAATTTTTGCGGCCGATTAAAAATCTTATTAATCTCAATTCGAACATGTTGTATTGAGTTTCATCAAAAACACCGTTTTGAATAAGAAAATCTGAGAAAAAATATATTATACCGAAATAAGAGTGCCTGTTATAATCAAGCATAATCAAAGATTTATACAATATATCTAATTTAGAGTGGCTCTTGTCTGTTATATTTAAAAACAGCATAGCTATATTAAGCTTGGAATAAGAGTTTCTGATATTTGTAAATCTGTCTAAAGTAGTGTAGTTTTTTATTGTGAAGTAATTTTTGTTTGTGTTTTTAATAAAGCCTTTTACCTCAACTAAATTCATTGTATCTATTGTATGCCTGCCGTATATAAGCAGATTTATGCTGCCGTTTGAATTTACGGCGTTAATAAACGATCTGCCGCCGAGGCTGGTTTTTTTAATGGTTATGCACTTGAAGGAAAAATAATTCGACATAAACTATTTTATAATGTTATGTGCGGTTTTTTCAAGTAAAACTTGACATATACATGGATTAAAAATTATAATTTTTAAAACTGAATGGAGGAATTTAATGATAATAGTAACAGGCGGTGCAGGCTTCATAGGCAGTAATATAATAAAAGGGCTAAATGATAGGGGAATAGACGATATTTTAATAGTTGATAATTTAAAAAGATCGGAAAAATATAAAAATCTAAATACACTTTACTTCAAGGACTATGTAGATAAAAATGATTTTCTGTCTCAGCTGAATATGTTTAAAGAGAATAAAATAGAAGCAATATTTCATGAGGGTGCATGCTCCGACACATTGGAGTTAGACGGAAAATATATGATGCATAATAACTACGAATATACAAAAACGCTCTTTGAATTTTCTATGGAAAACA
>CAZOGA010000108.1:0-1400 GCA_964579095.1 uncultured Desulfurellales bacterium | reverse complement strand
AGCATAGAATTTATAGATTTTCCGGAAGACTTAAAGGGAAAATATCAGTCATTTACGCAATCTGATAACCGCAAGCTTGAAAACGCAGGTTATAAAAAAGCGTTTCATACATTAGAAGAGGGCATAAGTGAATATGTTAAAACTCTGAAAGAAAGCGGCGGATATTTTAAATTATAAATTTATTTTATTCAATTGGAGAGAATAATCTCGCTATACTAACGGCTATTTTAAACCACAGAGGCTTATTATAATAATCTTGTGCTACGGTTTGTCTGCATTTTGAAAAGTCATCGATTAACATATTTTCTGTTTTTTGCGCAAAGTTTTTATCTATAATTATCGATGTAATCTCAAAATTTATTCTAAATGATCTATTATCGAAGTTTGCTGTTCCTATTACGGAAGTTTCATTATCTACAAGTAAAACTTTCTGATGTAGAAATCCTTCTTTATATCTGAAAAATTTAATATTGGATTGTGATAGTTCATTAACATATGAATATGAAGATAGATGTATAGAAATATGATCGCTCTTTTCAGGTAGCATAATTCTAACATCAACGCCGCGCAGTGCAGCAAGCTGCAGAGCTGAAATAATTGCGGGATCCGGCACAAAATAGGGACTCACTATCCATAATCTTTTTTTGGCGGAAAATATTGTGCTCATAAAAGATAAACCGCATGTTTCATATTTATCCGAGGGGCCGGATGGTAAGATCAATATGTGTTTATTTTTATCTGTTTTCCAAACATTCCAATCAAGTTTAAGCAAATCGTGTGTTATCCAATACCAATCTTCAACAAAAGAAAGCTGAGCAGCCCTGACCGCAGGGCCTTCAATTTTTACATGAGTATCTCTCCAATGTTTAAAGCGTTTCGATCTTCCCATATATTCATCCCCAACATTGTGACCGCCTATAAATGCTGTTTTGCCGTCTGTCACAACAATTTTTCGATGATTTCTAAAATTGAGTCTAAAGCGGTTTTTCCATCCTCTTGTTGTTTTAAAACACTCAGTGTGCACGCCGTTGTTTTTTAAATCATTTAAATACAGTTCGGATAATTTATATGACCCAATTTCATCATACATAAAATAAATATCTAAGCCATCCTGTGCTTTTTTTATGAGTCTTTTTTTCAATTCATTGCCGAGATTATCATTTTTGACTATATAAAACTGCACCAGTACATAATTTTTAGCGTTTTTAATCGCTCTGAATATTTCGCTAAACGTGCTGTTTCCATCTATAAGCAACTCTGCATCGTTACATTTTGTAAACGGCACTTTTGCGAGATGCTTAATGGCCTTGTATTGTTCGCATTCAGATTCATTCGGTATACAGGTAGATGGTATTTGTTCGAGCAGCTCAGATGACAGTAATTTTATTTTTCTATCTACT
>CAZOGA010000107.1:0-4434 GCA_964579095.1 uncultured Desulfurellales bacterium | reverse complement strand
AAAAGAAATGAACATAACAATGCTTGACAGATATAATTGTAAAAATCATTTATTTTTATACAACAACAAAGATAGAAAAGCCTGAACGGGAAAATTTAGAAATAAGTACTTCATTTATTTAAAGTGCGTAAGGTCAATTAGAGAAATAGAAATTTGGCATTTTGTTATTTTTCAATTTATTTTTTAGCTGTTATCTGATATATAATTATAAAAATAGATGTAGGAGGCTTATATGGGATTTATGAAGCCCGATATAAAACAATGGGAAGAATTGGCGAGAAAAGATCTAAAAGGCAAGGATTTGTCTGATATCACTTGGGATTCCCCTGAGGCTATTAAAATTAAACCTCTATATACAGCAGAAGATTTGGAGAAACTTGAATATGTAGATACACTGCCCGGAATTCCGCCTTATATAAGAGGTCCGAGGGCAACAATGTATACGGTTAGGCCATGGACAATAAGGCAGTATGCAGGTTTTTCAACAGCAGAGGAGTCCAATGCATTTTATAAAAGGAATCTAAAAGCGGGACAACAGGGTCTATCTGTTGCTTTTGATCTGGCAACACATAGAGGGTATGATTCTGACCATCCACGCGTTGTCGGTGATGTGGGTAAAGCTGGTGTTGCTATTGATTCGGTTGAAGATATGAAAGTTTTGTTTGATGATATACCGTTGGAGAGTGTTTCTGTTTCTATGACTATGAACGGCGCCGTACTTCCGATTATGGCAGGATACATTGTTGCTGCAGAAGAGCAGGGTGTAAGCCGGGAGAAACTTTCAGGCACTCTGCAGAATGATATATTGAAAGAATTCATGGTCAGGAATACATTTATATATCCACCTGCTCCGTCTATGAGAATAGTGGCGGATATTATAGAGTACACAAGCAAATATATGCCGAGGTTTAATCCGATCAGCATAAGCGGATACCATATTCAAGAAGCCGGTGCAAATGCAACGCTTGAGCTGGCATTCACGCTGGCTGACGGTTTGGAATATGTTAAAACCGCTTTAAATAAAGGCTTAAAAATAGATAATTTTGCACCAAGGCTATCATTTTTCTTTGGCATAGGCATGAATTTCTTTATGGAAATAGCGAAATTGAGGGCAGCGCGGTTTTTATGGGCAAAAATCATTGAGCAGTTCAATCCTCAAAGTCAGCGTTCTATGGCATTGAGAACACACTGTCAAACATCCGGATGGAGTCTGACCGCGCAAGATCCCTACAACAATATAATAAGGACAACCATTGAAGCTATGGCGGCGGTATTGGGCGGAACCCAATCGCTTCATACCAATTCATTGGATGAGGCAATTGCGCTCCCTACGGATTTTTCCGCCCACATTGCACGCAATACTCAAATCATCATACAGGAGGAGAGCAATATATGCAGAACAGTCGATCCGCTGGGCGGTTCATATTATATAGAATCTCTTACGAATTCCTTAATTAATGAGGCTCAGAAAATAATGGATGAGGTTGAAAATTTAGGGGGGATGACTAAGGCTATAGAGACCGGTATGCCTAAATTAAAGATTGAGGAGTCTGCAGCAAAAAGACAGGCTTTGATAGATAAGGGAGAATTTACAATAGTCGGTGTTAATAAATATACAGCAAATGAGGAAACAGCAATCGATATTCTCGATGTAGATAATGCTTCTGTTAGGCAGAAACAGATTGAACGGCTGAAACAAATAAAAAAAACAAGGAACGAAAAAAAGGTTCAGGAAGCGCTGAAGGCATTGACGCAGGCAGCAGAGAAAGGCGACGGCAACCTGCTTGAACTATCTGTAAAAGCAACAAGATTAAGGGCAACAGTGGGCGAGATCAGCGATGCACTTGAAAAAATTTACGGAAGATATCAGCCGGAATTTAAGTTGTTGTCCGGTGTATATGGGGCTGCTTTTGAAGGGGACGAGGAATTTGAAGTGTTAAAAAATGAGATAAAATTGTTTGAAGAAAGAGAGGGAAGAAGACCAAGAATTCTTATAGCTAAAATGGGGCAGGATGGACATGACAGAGGGGCAAAGGTTGTTGCGACAGCTTATGCCGATATAGGATTTGATGTTGATGTAGGTCCATTATTTCAAACACCTGCTGAAACTGCTAAGATGGCAGTGGAAAATGATGTACACGCAATAGGAGTGTCATCTCTTGCTGCCGGACATAAAACATTGGTTCCGCAATTGATTAAGGAGTTGGAAAAACTCGGTGCGGATAACGATATTGTTGTGTTTGTAGGAGGTGTTATTCCCAAGCAGGATTACAATTTTTTATACGAATCAGGCGTAGCATGTATATTCGGACCGGGCACCTCTTTGATCAGTTCTGCCAAAGATACGATAAATGCCGTTAAAAATCATAAAACTCCGAGGAGTCTGAAAAAAATTTAGTATGTTTGTTGATATCAACTATCTGACGCAGGGTATTTTAAAAGGCGATATGAGGATTCTATCCAAATCCATAACACTTATAGAAAGCAGAAAAGCCGAACATAAGCAATATGCAAAGCAGCTGCTGGAAAATATAATATCACATTCAGGTAACTCTGTTAGAATAGGAATAAGCGGTGTTCCTGGTGTAGGTAAAAGCACGTTTATAGAAGCCTTGGGTATGTATTTAATCGGATACGGACACAAGGTTGCTGTTTTAGCAGTTGATCCTTCATCTCATATAACAGGCGGCAGTATACTCGGCGATAAAACAAGAATGGAAAAATTATCAAGAAGCAACAGCGCATTTATCAGACCGTCTCCGTCTGCCGGATCATTGGGGGGCGTTGCAAGAAAAACAAGAGAAATAATATTTTTGTGTGAAGCGGCAGGATATGATATTGTTATAGTTGAGACTGTTGGCGTTGGGCAGTCTGAAATTGCCGTTTCATCTATGGTGGATTTTTTTCTGCTGATGCAGCTGCCGAATGCGGGCGATGAACTGCAGGGCATAAAACGGGGCATAATGGAAATAAGTGATGCCGTGGTGGTCAATAAAGCAGATGGCAAGGATCTGCAAGCGGCGAAATTAGCAAAAAAGCAGTTGGAAAATACGCTGCATATTTTAAATAAAAACAGTGTTCAAGTTCTTTTAACCAGCGCGAGAGAGAATAAAGGTATAGATAAATTTTGGAATATTGTTGAAAAACATATTAAAAATTCAAAAAATGCATCTGAATTCAGCTCAAAACGCAGAAAACAGGCTAAAGATTGGATGTGGAACAGTGTTATGGACGGTTTAAGGGATATGCTTTTAAATAATAAAGAGGTTATCGAGGCTGCAGGCAAAATGGAGAAGTTAATAGAAAATCAAACCACAACTCCATCATTGGCGGCAGAGTATATTTTAGATGTTTTTAAGAAAAGTAGTTAGGAGGTTGTTATGAGGATTTTTTTAAGGTTTAAAAGGTTTACATTGTTTTTTATAATGATTGCTTTTTCAGCAGCAATCTTTGCATCCTGTACTCCAAGAGAACAAAGTACGGCTTTAGGCACAGGTCTTGGCGCCGCAATAGGCGCAAGCATTAGCAAGAACAAATGGAAAGGCGCCGTAATAGGCGGAGCACTTGGTGCCGCTGCAGGCGCTGCATTTTCTCAGATACAGCAGCAGGCTGTAAACCAGGCTGTTAATAAACAGAAGCCCGTTATTTATAGAAGAAACACAAACAACGGCTGGCAGCAGGTTGAAGCTGCTCCTGTATCTAAACAATACTATAATCCTTCAATGCACACAAAGTGCCAGAAAATACATATTAAAATTATAAATAACGGCAGGCTTGTAAAAGATAAAATAAAAGAGGTGTGCAAGGGAACGAAAGAAACGAACGAGTATTAGAATATCAAAGAGGTTTTTTATGATAAAACAGATTGACCATATAGGTATTGCTGTAAGAAGTTTGGATGCGGCAATAAAATTTTACAGGGATATATTGGGTTTGAAACTGTTGGAAACCGAAGAAGTGGATTCTCAAAAGGTAAGGGTTGCCAAGTTTGACGTAAATGGTGTGCATATAGAATTCTTAGAGCCTACAAGTGAAGACAGCCCGATATATAAATTTATAGAAAAAAAAGGTGATGGCCTGCACCATATAGCTTATAGAACGGATAATATAGCCAATGAGCTGCATCAGCTTAAATATAATAATATAAAGCTGATTAACGAGCAGCCTGTTGATGGTTCGTCTAATACAAAAATAGCTTTTTTGCATCCCAAAAGCAGTGTTGTTTTAACGGAATTAGTAGAATTAGATAGATAGGCAAAAGAATATACAAGGCAAAGTGCCGAAATTCTATCTTAGAAAATATCATTTTAAAGCTGTTTATTATTATTTTTTAATGAGCCGGTCATTTAAAATATATATTGTTGTCTGTAATTTTATCAATAGTTAAGATATTAAATCAGGTATTAATAATATTACGTAGTATATTTTATATAA
>CAZOGA010000106.1:0-4495 GCA_964579095.1 uncultured Desulfurellales bacterium | reverse complement strand
TATATTTTTATATAGCAAATATATATAACGATTTGGGCTTGGATAACGAGGCTGTAAAAAGTATAAAAGAGGCTATTCGAATAAAGCCGCATTTTGTTGTATATATTCTGTTTCTGGGAAATATTTATGAGGATAACAGTGAATTTCATCAAGCAATAAGCATATATTTAAAGACTGGTATTAAAAGCGGTGTAATTTATGCTGCAATAGCCGATGATTATTTTAAATTGGGACAGTATTATCAGTCTGTTAAATATTTTAAAAAAGCTTATTTGATATCTCATAAGCCTGTTTATATTGAGAAGATAGCTTTTGTTTACATGAAACAGAAAAGATATCATGATATAATATATTTAAACGATAAATATAAAGATATTGTGAAGAATTCAGATAGATTTAGGTATATACTCGGCGCTGCATATATGCGTTTAAAAAACTACATAAGTGCAATAGGGGAATTTGATAAAGTAGGCAAAACCAATAAGATCTACGCCGATGCATCTTCCAAGAAGGCTTTCTGTTACTATTATTTGGGTGATAAGGAGACGGCAGTAAACATACTCAAGTCGGCTTTAAAAATCAAACCGCTTGATCAGTCACTTTATTTCTCATTATCAGCGTTATATAACATTGAAGGAAAATGGGATGATGAAATATCCGTTTTAAAAGATGCTTTGAAGAGGGTGAAAAACAGATCAAATCTTTATTTTTATATAGCCGATATCTATTATGAAAAAAAGAAGATGACAAAGGAGTCTATAAACTATTTAAAAAAGGCCATATCGTCTGATTCTAAAAATGCAAATGCACTTAATTATTTGGGATATTTGTATATAGATAGTAATATTAATATAGATAAAGGTATAAAATTGGTTAAAAGAGCTTTATTGATAGATAAAGGGAACCCATACTATTTGGACAGTTTGGGATGGGGATATTTTAAACTCGGCGAATACAAAAAAGCTGAAAGATATACTCTCCTTTCCTTGGATAAACTGAATAAATTAGATAAGAAAGAAAAGGATATATATGTTGTAAAGCTTCATCTTGCGCAGATTTATGAAAAAATAGGAAAGAAAAATAAAGCTGTGAAGATTGCCGAAAGCATTTTGGAAGCGCAGCCGGACAACAAAAAAGCAAAAGCAATTATAGAACGCTTAAAATGAGAGTTGTGATAGGTATCTTATTTATTCTATATGCTTTTAATGCGTTTTCTCAGGGATTAAAAGCTGTGAATGATAACGGAAGATTGGTTTATACAAACAGTGCAGATTTCTTTCAAAAAGCATTAGTTTTAAGTAAAAAATACAATTACTCCAAGGAGCGTGTAACGGAGATGATAAAAAAGATAGCAGCTGATGAGGGCGTCGATTATAGACTTGTATATTCTATTGCCTCAGTTGAATCGGATTTTAATGATGGCGCTGTGTCAAACAAAGGTGCTGTGGGTGTTATGCAGCTGATGAAGAAAACAGCCGCATCATATGGTGTTAAAAATATAGATAATGTTGAGGAGAATATAAGGGGCGGCGTTAAATTTCTGAAACATCTTATGGTTAAATATAACGATATCAAACTTGCGGCGGCAGCTTATAATGCAGGAGAAACCGCAGTGGATAAATATAATGGGGTGCCGCCGTATGATGAGACAAGACGTTATGTTGCCAAGGTTTTGAAAAAATACGGCAAGTATACACATAATATGGGCAGGTCATTAATAAGAATTGGCGATACATATACAAATACAGGTGCTCTATGGTAAGGTATTTGCCCAATATATTATCTCTATTCAGGATTGTAGATCTATTCATAGTAATAATATTTATGGAATACGGTTTGAATATTTATGCTCTAATATTTTTTGCGCTTGGTATTTTAAGCGACATATTAGACGGAGAGATAGCAAGAAGAAATAATGTCGTAACAAATATTGGCAAACTGCTTGATCCTCTAACAGACAAAATATTTGTCATAGGTATACTTGTAGCTATGATACATACCATACATATTCCTTATTGGATTGTTATAATTATAATAGCAAGAGAATTTGCTGTAACGGGGCTAAGAGGGGTGGCTGCTATAGAAAATATAGCTATACCTGCCAACAAAACAGGTAAAGTGAAAACAACATCTCAATTTCTTGCTATAGGAATTCTGATGCTGAATTTGTATCAGTTAGGCGTTATAATGCTTGTTATAGCAATGATTTTTACAATAATATCGGGCAGTATATATTTTTTGGAATATTACAAAGTTATTAAAAAATGAGTGCAGTTAAAAAATATCTTTGCATGATAAAGTTTGAACATACCATATTCGCTTTGCCTTTTGCATATATAGGTATGTTCATGGGTTTTAAAAACGGCGTTAATATAACTACGCTGATTCTTGTAACTATTGCTATGGCTTCCGCCCGCAGTGCTGCAATGTCGCTAAACCGTATTATAGATAGGCATATAGATGCAAAAAATGCGAGAACAAAAGACAGGGAAATACCCTCCGGCAAAGTAAAATTAAAAGAAGTCTATTTTTTCACCATTTTATCTCTTATTATTTTTGAGTTCAGCGCATACTTAATCAATGACCTTGCTTTTATGCTGTCTCCCATAGCGTTGTTTTTTGTCATAACCTATTCTTATACGAAAAGATTTACCTATCTTAGTCATCTTTATCTCGGCGCCACAGATGCCATAGCTCCTTTGGGGGGATATATTGCATCTGCAGATGGTCTAAACGCCCCTATTTGGTATCTTGCTATTTTTGTTATGTTTTGGATAGGCGGTTTTGATATATTATATGCGCTTCAGGACAGGGAGTTTGACAGTAAAAATCATCTGCACTCTATACCTGTTAAATTTGGTGTTGATGTATCCTTGCATATATCCAAAGCGTTTCACATTATAGGATTTTTATTTTTGATTTTGTCGGCGTATACATTTGGTTTAAATTATATATCATATATAGGTTTTATAGCGGTTGCCATACTGCTTGTTATAGAGCATAAACTTGTAGATCCAAATGATGTGAAGAAAGTAAACCTTGCTTTTTTCAATATTAATAGTTATATTAGCGTCGTATTGTTTATTACATTTATAGCGGGTAGGTATTTATGATGGATAATAAGAGGGATTATAGGAGAATTGAATCTAAATTGCCTTTATATTATACCAATATAGATAAGTCTTATTATGATTATTATAAAAGCAAGGTTGACAAGCAGGTGGGGCACGGAGATTCATTTGATTTTGTGATGTCTTTGCACAATATAGATACTACATACGGCAGCTTGAATAAATCTTTCGTGCTTATGATGAAAGAAATGGATACAAAACTAAATTATATAATAGATTTGCTGCGCAATAAAGATTCAAGGGATAAGTTTAAAACGCTTAAAAATGCAGCTACCTGCGACATAAGCGCATCGGGTTTATCTTTTATATCTGAGGAAAAACTTAATAAAGAAGACTTTATATACGGCATATTTTCATTGCCTATTGCAGAACATATTGAAATACATTTTGTAGGTAAAATTACGGCAAAGAGCCAGCTCAAAGATAATAATATATGCTATGGCATAGAATTTTTAGAGATAGATAAAAATTACGTAGAGTTAATCATTAAATATACGCTTTTTGTTGAAAGAAAGATGATAAAAAGGAAGAGATTGGAATAGTGAACATAGATACTGCGATAATAACACAGGCAATTTTTGATATTTTAATTGTTGCATATATCTTAATTCTTAGATATTTTGATAAGAAAGAAAACGGGAGCTTTATTAAATTAATAGACAGTTTGAAAAATCTTCTCGAAAGACAAAAGAATTTGATAGACTCTGCAAATGAGAAAATTGTAGCCCAACAGCGCAATCTTAATGTTTTGCTGGATGATGTAAAAAGAAAAAACAGCCTCTTAACAGAGCTGCTTACAACCATAAAAAATAAAACATATAAAGATTCATTAAAAAACAGCATAATGCTGATGAAAAAAGACGGAATGAATATTGAAGATATAGCAAAAAATGCGCGCTTAAGCAGTGGGGAAGTAGAACTTATTATAAAGCTTTATGAGGAGGAAAAAGGTGAAAAAAGTTGAAGCAATAATAAAACCTTTCAAGTTGGACAGTGTGAGAGAGGGATTAACGGATATAGGAATAAAAGGTTTAACTGTAAGCGAGGTTAAGGGGTATGGGCGTCAAAAGGGGCACACTGAAATATACAGAGGCGCTGAATACGTTGTTGATTTTTTGCCGAAAGTAAAAATTGAAGTAGTTGTATCTGATGATATGGTAGATGGTGTTATTGAAAAGATTATAGAAACAGCTAAAACCGGAAAAGTCGGTGACGGCAAAATATTTGTTATACCTGTGGAGGAAGCTATAAGGATTAGAACATCAGAAACGGGAGAGAGCGCCGTATAATTATTTTAGTGAGACCACTACACAGTGTATGGTTTCTTATCAAGTTCTTGAAACGAATATGAATTTTAGACAAAT
>CAZOGA010000105.1:0-4611 GCA_964579095.1 uncultured Desulfurellales bacterium | reverse complement strand
CCATTTTCAATCTTCTCTTGTAAATCCGATATCCACCCAAATGCAGGCGAGTTATCTTTCGGATGTCCGATTACAATAGGCGGTTTATGCTTATTAGTATCAAAATTTTTAATAGCTTTTTCAATTAGTTTATCTCCGTCGTGTTCTATACCGTTACTGTCCGTTTGTTTACCGCCTTTAAAAATAGGAAACCAATTAATATTCATATTACCTCCAATATAAGTCATTTTTTACTTTTGTCAACATATTTATTATACAACCGCTTGCCTTGCTCACTATATCCTCTCAAATCAGGTTTCCAATCTCCCAATCCTGTTTTCCCTACATTATATCGCCAACCCTCATCAGGTCTTTCTTTTGCCTTGCCTGTCAACACTTCTTTGTCTGCCACTTGTCTTGCCGATAAAGTAGTGACATAACAGCGACACCCAAAACCCGAAGGCGGATACCACTCATCCCAATATGGATCATCCGCTTTGTATATCTTCCCGTCTTGTGCAGCGTGCGTAGGCCTTGTATTTGCATCTAATATGGCGTGATATTGCCAATAAGGTCGCATATCCCTTACTTCCTGCATCTGTTCGTATCTACCTACTTGGTATGCACTCTGTAAATTTGTTCTAAATATAGTTTCCAACCGCCAACCTGTTAATCTTTTACGCCTTGAACCGTCGGGCATAACTATCCAGGCTTTTTCGCCCTTAGGTTTTAGCCAACCCTTTTCTCTCAATTTCTTTTCCAAAGTTTCTTGAAACACATCAAAACCTATACCGTTTTCAATTGCGTTATTGACCTCTTTTTTGATATCTTCCAACACATCTATAGCCGAGACATGTGCAACAGTAAAAGCTCTATGATTAGCCTCTTGCCATATTTTTCTCCAATTGCCCGGATTAAGTTTCAATCCCTTTTTTGCCCAATATTCCAACGCTTCATCAAAGGGGAGATCAAATTCTTCAATCTTCATTTGCCGCCCCATATCCTTGTATACCTGCTGCTAACATAGCCCTCGTTAATAACTCTTGCATTCTATTGCTATCAAGATTCGGATATTCGCTATAAATTATCTGTCCGACCTCGTCAAATGATTTTGCTTTTTTTATTTTATCTGTTAGCTGCTGCACTATTTTGTTCATAAGCGGCTCCGCCTTTATAGCTGCCTGCTCTGCATAATTGTCAATTATCTGCTGAGCAGTTATGTCCTTTGCGGCCTCTGCAAACTCGCTAAAGCCGGGCGTTGCTTTTGCAGGCATTGTAACAATATCTTGCCCTTCTTCAGGCTTTGGTAAATTATAAGTATCGTAGAAATACTGCTGTGGTATTTTTACACCAATTTTTACAAGCTTTTCATCTATGGCAGACCGTGCTGTTAAATCTGCTTTCGTTCCGGCGTGCGTGATATACTTCGGATATTCAATTACATTAGGAAAGTTATAATCAACAAGCCATTTGACAACCGAGTTATTTATTGTTTCGTCAAGCAATTTAGCATCAGCAAGAACAATATCCTGTCTAACATCATTATGCGTCTTGCTCGCTGCATAACTGCCTGTTTTACCAACATCAGTTGTAAGAGTTTGCCCTAATACAACCTTGCTAATCTGCGAATCCATATAGTTACACAATGTATCATAACTTGTGTTCCCTTGCCTTGTCGCTTCAAGTAAATCTATTGCAACATCATCTGGTATTGTTATGCCCGTTTCTGTCTGTATAGCGTCTATTGCGTCATAAAGTGTAGCTTTTTCGTTCTCATCCGTTCCTCGTGGATATTTCCCCACAACTGTAGGCATTCCGTATTTCTCAAGGAACACTAACCAATATTTTATACCGTGTTTTTTGAACCAAACAGGCCACCATAGCTTTTGTCCAAGCCCTTGACCATATGGGTTGCTGCTATCACCAAATGTAAATACAACAAACTTTCTATCAGGTAAATCTTCACCCTGTATCGGATTTTTCAGAGTTAGCAATTTTAGTTTTCTGAACCAATTAAATAAAAATCGTCTCGGGTGCTTGCCATAAAACTTATCTACAACAATATCATTGCCATTATATTTCCACATTACCTCAGCGACGTAATAACCATATAGAATACCCTTTAATATTTCCTGCTTAAACTGAAATATATTTGTTTCACTCAATACGGTTTTAACAAAATCAGCTATCTGTTTGTCTTTATCAGATGCTGTCAATTTGCCGTTTTTATCTAAATGTTTCACAGGCACAACATCCCATTCTTTACCAGCCACGGCTAATATTCGTGTCTGCAATGTAGAACTAACCTGCGGATCAACCATAACTTCATCATATAGTTTTATACCTTTGCCATTAGACTGTGTTTTCAGAACTTTGTCTGGATTTATGAACGGTTGATTTATATATCCATAGAAAACATCATAATTTTTTGTTATACTTGCAATCTCTTTTTCTATTACTTTACTCAATGTAACCTCCCAAATTAGCATAAGCCCTTTTCTCTCCCGTCGATGCATACGCTATCTCTCGCTCACCTTTCATATCATCCGACAAGGCGTAACGTAACTGGTCAATAAAATGATTATATTTATCAATCGGCTTATTGAGTGTTTCACCCTGCTTATTTTTCACCCACTGGTATAGCTGAAATTCGTTGATAGCGTTCTGACAATGTTTATCGATAATAATCTCATACCCCTGTAGCCATTGAATACCAAACAAAATACTGTCCTTCCCCTTCTCTGCCGGTATAGCGTTTATTCCATTCAATCTCAATTCTGCTATACTCTTTGGTTCAGCACTATCGCAATATACATAATTCCTACCACAAATAGGCTTTATCTTTGCTGCTAAATCCTGATTTGTCAAGCCCCGCTCGTATAATTCATTTAAGATATATATTTTCTTATGCTTTCTGTCAATCGCTTGTTCACCAAAGGCCGCAGGGTCGTTACTATAACCAAAGTCCAGCCCGTATCTGTAGTGATCTAACCCAGTTTTGTCTATATCTGCCACTTTCCAATTTGTGAATATAACATCACCAAGAATGCCCCAGTTTCCAAGAGTATAAACATCGTAGAAATAGCTGTTAGTTTCATTTTCAAGGATGCTTATGTCCTGCTCAGTTAAAAACTTATTGTCTTTATATGTCGCTTTAATTATTAATTTATCCTTGTTCTCAAATATTTTTTGCCCATCCGGAACGCTCTTAAAAAATCTTTTGTAAATCCAGTGTGTTCGCATTATTGGGTTGAATGTTAGCGTTATTCTTTTATTATGTTTACTTTTGCCCCTAAGCCTACGCTCAAGCTGTAATAAATCCGCCTCTTTAGTCTCAGTAGCTTCCTCAACCCACACATCCGTCAAAACACCCTTCATAGGTGTAATAGATTTCAATTTTTCTACATCGTCCAGCCCTGCAAATATAGCTTGATAGCCGTTATTACAGGTTATGGTCAAGTCCGATTTATTTATCTGAAAAAGTTTATCTAACTGCCAATCAATAATTATTTTTTTGACTTGTGCAAATGTAGATTGCCTGCTTGTTCTTGCTACATTTCGCACAACAAGATAATTCCTGCCACCTTTCAACAAATCAACAACCAACCGCTGCGCAGCGAAAAAAGATTTCCCCCCGGCTGCACCCCCGTAAAATATTTGATAGTGCTGTTGTGCGTTTTTAAAATCCCAAAAAAGATTATTAAAAGCTGATTTGCATATATTTACTGTGATTGCCATCTATTTCCTTACCTCTATATTACCTATAATTCTTAATAAAGTTTTCCCAAGTTAAATCTTGATAATATAAACCGTTCTTTTTCCCGCCTTTTGCTCGTCCCTTATAAACCAAATTTTTATCCCTGATACATATACTATTTGGCTTTATATTATTATCAAATGGCAAATAAAAAACTTTTCTAATATCAAGTGCTACTAATGCAAAACAATCGAAATCACCAACTTTATAAAATTTATTTCCATTCTTGCCAGCCCTTTTAATATGAAAAAAATATATTGGATTCGCTCTTGCTTTTAATAATCTCTTCTTTTGTGTAGTTTTTACTTGTATTTTTATTAAACGTCCATCCACGTCAGCAACCAAATCATAACCAACTCCTTGACCAGTAGTAAACACTTGCACCCCTTTTAATAATAAATCGGCCAATACGATATACTCACCAGCTCTACCTATGTTTAATTCTTTTGACATTTCCATAGTTGCTCCTTACACCCCTTATTTATCTTAATTTTCTTCATCATACCTTACGTTTATTGTCATATCTCCGGAATGTTCTATCTGTTGTTTTTCTACATATCCCCTATCTTTAGCTTTGCATTTCAAATAGAAAAATATTGAGCTTGGATCGCCATTCTTAACGTTTTGCAACAATTTCGTTTCAGCAAGGTCTATATGGCTTTCTTTTATGGAATGAAGCGCTTGCTGTAATTCAGTTGATTTTTTTATCCATTTCCATAACGATACATATGATACATCCAATTTCTTCGCTGCATACGTAACCATTCCCGCTGTTGCTTCCAACGCTCTTATTATCGTTTTGTTGTCAGGTTTTTTCATTTTTATATATTAACTTCATTAATCTTTTGTTTTTGTTTATTCATTAAAACCTCCCA
>CAZOGA010000104.1:3132-4647 GCA_964579095.1 uncultured Desulfurellales bacterium | reverse complement strand
TTTTTTCAAGATTTTTAACAGAGCAAACGAGCTCATTACAATTTTGAAGTCAATTCAGCAAGCTTATTTAAAAAATTGTGTTCTATAATCTAAACTTCTCCAAGATACGTCTTCCTGACCTTCTCATCCTTAAGCAGAGATTTTGCCTTATTTTCCAATATTACAGAGCCGCTTTCAAGCACATATCCATAATCCGATATTTTCAGGGCCTGGGAAGCATTTTGTTCAACAAGAAGAATTGTCATGCCCTCTCTATTCAATCTTTGAATAATTCCAAAAACCTCTGAAACAATTTTAGGCGCAAGACCCAAAGATGGTTCATCTAACATCAACAATGACGGCTCACTCATTAATGCGCGCCCTAAAGCGAGCATCTGCTGTTCTCCGCCGGAGAGAGTACCTGCCATTTGACTTGAACGTTCCTTTAAAATAGGAAATACACTAAAAATTTCTTCATATTTTTTTTCCACTTCAGAATATTTACTATTATACCCGCCCATTCTTAAGTTTTCCAAAATCGTCAAATTAGCAAAGACCTTTCTTCCTTCAGGAACCAATGCAACGCCTCTTTTGGAAATAACATAAGGTTTTTTACCTGATATATTATGTCCTAAAAATCGTATCTTTCCCACAGGATGTACAAGCCCCATAATAGCTTTAAGCGTGCTGCTTTTGCCTGCACCGTTTGACCCTATGAGTGTGACTATTTTCCCTTCGGGCACTTTAAAACTTATATCCCTTACTGCGTGTATAACGCCGTAAAATACATCTAAATTTTCAACTTTAAGCATCAGGTTCTCCAAGATATGCAGCTATTACTTTGGGATTTTTTTGCACCAATTCGGGTTTTCCTTCCGCAATCTTCACACCATGGTCAAGCACGGTAATTGCTTCGCATAACCCCATAACAAATTTCATATCGTGCTCTATAAGAAATATAGACAGATTGAAAAGATCCTTCATCTCTAGAATAAAATACATCAGACTCGTAGTTTCCTGCGGGTTCATCCCTGCAGCAGGCTCATCAAGAAGAAGCATTTTCGGATCGGTCGCCAAAGCACGTGCTATCTCCACTTTGCGCTGTTCGCCATATGGGAGTTCTGTTGCTTTTAAATCCGCCTTCTCCTTTAAACCAACTTTATCAAGCAAATCAAGGGCAGTATTTCTCATATCTTTTTCTTCACGTGAGAAATATGGGGTATGTAAAACCACATCCCATAATCTATATTTTACTTTATGATTAAAACCTATCATAACATTATCAAGAACAGATAAATTCTTAAACAAACGAATATTCTGAAATGTTCTTGCCATACCCATAGAAACTATGCGAAACGGTTTTACACCGATTATAGATTTGTTCTTAAATCTAATCGATCCTGATGTCGGCTTTAAATTACCGGTAATCATATTAAACAATGTCGTTTTACCCGCTCCATTAGGTCCTATCAAACCTGTTATGCCGCCTTCTAAAACATCTAAGGAAACATCATTAACAGCGGTAAGACCGCCAAA
>CAZOGA010000104.1:0-3032 GCA_964579095.1 uncultured Desulfurellales bacterium | reverse complement strand
GTAACAAATGCCGTCATTTTTATTTTAAAAGAATTTATGCCCATTGCAATGGCCGCATCTTCATCATCCCTTACTGCTTTCATGGCTCTGCCGTAGCGTGAGTTTATTAGACTCATAATAATTATTAAAGAAAAAACCAGCCATCCCCAGCTCCACCATAAATTTGTATATGCGCCTATGCCCTTTAATCCCAAAGGGCCGTTTGTTATAGTTAACGTGTTATTTGAAATGACCCTTATAACAAGCCCAAATCCCAATGTAACTATGGCCAAATAATCTCCTCTCACTCTGAATACAGGGAAAGCTAACAAAAAACCTACAAATGCAGTGACCAGTCCTCCTACAATTATAGCGGGAAAAAAAGCAAGATGAATCATCTGCAGCGAATGCACCATAGGTTTAATTATGAACATAGCTTCTTTCTGGTCAGGAGTAAGTGTAAGAATTGCAGAAACATAAGCCCCTATAGCGGTAAAACCGTTAGGTTCCAAAGAAAACTGACCTGTTACACCATTTATTAAATTATAGCTAACAGCAAGTATCATAAATATAGCGATATCATTTAGAATTCTTATATTGTAATCACTGAAGTTGATTGAAGCATACCATAAGAATAAAAATAATAGCACTATAGACACAACCGTTAGTGATATATTTCTTATTTTCAACATTGTTTAAAAACGCCCTCTTTCTAAATCTTTTCCCATAATTCCTGTAGGTTTAAACAAAAGAACCAATATCAAAAAAAGAAATGCAAACGCATCTTTATAACCTGCAAGATCGGGAACCAAAGCTACTATAAGAATTTCAGAAACACCTATGATGAATCCCCCTATAGCTGCACCGGCAACATCCCCTATTCCTCCAAGAACAGCAGCCGCAAATGCCTTTAAACCCGGCATAATCCCCATAAGCGGGTTAATCGCCGGATATTTCATTGCCCAAAGAATACCGCCCACAGCAGCAAGAGACGATCCTATGGCAAAAACAATTGATATAATGGCATCAACATTAACGCCCATAAGACGTGTTGTATCCATATCTAAAGATATAGACCTCATTGCCATGCCATATTTTGTATGATGAAGTATCTGCAGCAGTATAAGTAAAAATATTATGGCGATAATCGGCGTATAAATGCTTACAACAGGCATGATAATACCTGATGTATGTATAACACCTGAAAATATTCCGGGAATGGGAAAAGCTTTAGGTACTCCGCCGAATAGAACTAAAAATAAATTTTCAAGCAGAAAAGAAACGCCGATAGCTGTTATTAAACTGGATATTCTGCTCGCACTTCTCAACGGTTTATATGCTATTTTATCAATACTAACGCCTAATATGGCCGTTAAAACCATTGCCAAAAGAAACGATGCCCACCACGGAAGCAAAAATACGGTTACTCCAAATAGTGCTGCATATGTGCCGGCCATCATAATGTCGCCATGTGCAAAGTTGATCAGCCGAAGCACGCCATATACCATCGTATAGCCTATGGCTATCAGACCATACAAACTTCCTAAGGAAAGGCCGTTTATTAACTGTTGTAAAATTAAAGTAATATCCATTATATTATATGCTCACTTTTTATTGATTTATATCCTTTTGTAAGAATATGCAGAGGACGAAACGCCTCTGCATATAAAAAGAAGTGCTTTTTAAGGGTTAACTGTTGTAACATAAACAAATTTTCCGTTTTCCACCTTTTGTATTACGGCGCTTTTAATGGGATCTCCATTTTTAAGTGTTATAATGCCTGTCACGCCTTTAAAATCTTTTGTTGCCCTAAGGGCTTTATTAATTTTAATTCTGTTTGTAGATTTAGCGTTGTTTATAGCATTGGCCATCATAAAATAAACTTCTCCGCCTAAAGCAGCCATAGCGCTTGGTGTTTCATTATATTTTGCTTTATAATTTTCTACAAATTTCTTAGATAATGGTGTTGATGTAGCATGCGGATCAAAATGGTTGGTGAATGTGAGACCTTCCACTGCTTTCCCGCCTATTTTTATCAATGCCTCTTCAGCTGCTCCGTCACCTGCCAATATAACCTGTTTCAGATCGTATTGACGAGCCTGGCGTGCAAAAATAGCCAATTCCTGATAGTAGGTCGGCATATAAATCAAGTCAGGATGATAAGGTTTGACGGCTGCAATCTGAGCTGAAAAATCCTGATCGCCTGTTTGAATAAACGTCTGTGCCACTACTTTACCGCCCATTTTTTTAAACGTCTTCATAAAAAATCTTGCCAAACCTACAGAATAGTCCTGAGCCATATCAACAACAACTGCCGCAGTTTTTGCATGCAAAACATTTATAGCGTATTTTGCCGCAACGGCTCCCTGAAACGGATCAATAAAACAGGCGCGCGAAACAAATTTTTTTCCTTTTGTAACAAGCGGATTTGTAGAAGCTGAAGAAAGCATAGCAACATGTGCTTTCTCGACAATAGGAGCACCTGACAAGGTATCTCCGCTGGCAATAGCACCCAAGATACCCACAACTTTATCCTGATAAATTAACCTGGAAACGGCGTTAGCTGTTTCAACTTTATCACCCTTGTTATCCAATAAAATTAACTTAATTTTTCTCCCGTTTAATACTGTGGGCTCCATAGACTCTGCTACAGTAGCACCTTTCCATGCACTCTGTCCAAATGAAGCAATCGGACCTGTCATAGGGAAAACCACACCAACTTTTATCGGTTTTCCACTGGCAAAGCTTGTATCTACGCCGCCGATCGATGCAATAAACAACAATACAGCTGCCAGCATAAAGAACCTACCAAAAAAACCCTTCATAAAACACCCCCTTACACAAAACTTAATTAACTCAGATAATAATATTAACTCATATTTTTGTCAAGATATATCTTTCTTCTTCATTGCGTGCCTCCTTGAATCATTTGTTTTTTATTAGCATTAATTGTTCCATTACTATTATAATGTTATTAATAGTTAAATAATCTTGATATTAGATACGCTTAATCATAATTATGCATACAATTATGTATCATATTTATTAAAATT
>CAZOGA010000103.1:0-4679 GCA_964579095.1 uncultured Desulfurellales bacterium | reverse complement strand
CTGACAGTATTTGTTATTTTATTGCTTCGCCGATCTTAAATATCGGAAGATACATAGCAACCACCAATACGCCGATTGCTCCGCCTAAGAATACTATAATGAGAGGTTCTAACATGGTTGTTAAATTTTTAACGGCTATGTCTACTTCTTCTTCATAATAATTACTTACATTTCCAAGCATTTCATCAAGGGTTCCAGTTTCCTCGCCGACAGACACCATTTGTATTACCATTGTAGGGAATTCTCCTGTTTTCGCCATAGATGCGGATAGGTTTTCCCCGGCTTTGACCGAAGTTTTAATATCAAGCAGCGCTTCTTCGATAATTAAATTTCCGGCTGTTTTTGCGCCTATATCTAATGCTTCGAGAATATCTATGCCGCTGGCGCTTAATGATGAAAGTATGTTTGCAAAGTTTGAAATTGAGCTTTTCCTAATAATAATTCCAACTACAGGCAGATGCAGCATCAAATTATCCAACAATCTGTGCACCTTATATATTTTTTTGTACATAAGGTGTATAATTACAGCTATCATAATGATGGCTAACAAAATATATACAATGTTAGCTTTTAGAAAATTGCTTAGATTTATGATAAATTGTGTCAAAAGAGGTAAATGCATATTTGCCGATGAATATAAATCCGCGAAAGTAGGAATAACGAATGTTAGAATAAGCGCTATAACGCCTATAGCAACAACGCTTACGATCGTAGGATATATCAAAGCACCCTTGATTTTTCTTTTCAGAGCGAGACGCTTTTCCATCATTGATGTTAAGCGTTTTAAAACACTGTCTATGTTGCCGCTTGCCTCTGCAGATTCTATCATATTAGCATAAAGCTTGGAAAAAACATCCGGGTGTTTTCTTAGAGCATTTGCAAAACTGCTTCCTGATTCTATGTTTTTTTTGATCTCATATATTATGTCGCTTAATTTTCTATTTGTTGTCTGCTCCGCAATAATATTTAATGATTCATCCAACGGCAGTCCGGCACCTATCATTATGGACAGCTGTTTTGTTATGATTACCAAATCCTGCTCCTTAACTTTGCTCTTCAAGAAAGGTATTTCTATATCTTTAGGGGGCTTTTTAATGGTAATAACACTGATACCTCTATTTTTTAATTTAATTAGCGCATCATTTTTATCTATTGCAACTATTGAATCTCTTGTTATTTTTCCCTTGCTGTTTTTTCCTTTCCATTTAAAATAAGGCATATTTTCTCCTAACCTACTTTTTATTAATGTATTTAGCTTTATCTAAATCTCTTGCTAAAGTTTTTCTGTCCGTTGAAGCATTTAGGGCATTATCGTACGTTATAATGCCTTTTTTAAATAGTTCCAACAGCGATTGATTCATTGTCATCATTCCTGATTGCGTTTGCCCCACCTGCATTGCAGAGTAAATTTGCGGTACCTTATCTTCTCTTATGAGATTTCGTATTGCGCTATTGGGAATCATGATTTCCATAGCCATTGTTCTTCCCGCTTTATCCTTTCTTTTTAATAATGTTTGCGAAACAACACCCTGCAGACTTACTGATAACTGTGTTCTTATCTGCATTTGCTGATTTGCCGGAAACACGTCGATTATTCTATTTATTGTTTCGGGTGCCGAATTTGTATGCAGTGTAGCAAACACGAGATGCCCGGTTTCAGCTACTGTTATAGCAGCTTCTATTGTTTCTAAATCTCTCATCTCGCCAATCAATATAATATCAGGATCCTGACGCAGGACATGTTTCAATGCCGAGGCAAAACTTTTTACGTCGCTTCCTACCTCTCTTTGATCAATCAAAGCTTTTGAGTTTCTATATGTAAATTCAATAGGATCCTCAATAGTGATTATGTGTGTTTTTCTCTCTTGATTTATTTTGTTTATCAGTGCGGCTAATGTTGTGGACTTTCCTGATCCTGTGGGCCCGGTTATTAAAACCAATCCTTTGGGCAGGTTGGCGAAACTTTGTACTATAGGCGGTATACCCAGATCATCAAATGGCGGTATTTCGTGCGGTATTATCCTAAAAGATCCTGCAACCGTACCTCTCTGCATATATACATTGGCTCTGAATCTTGAAACTGCAGGTACGCCGAAAGAGAAATCCACATCAAAATTTTCTTCAAATGCTTTTTTCTGATGCTCCGTCATGATGCCGTAACATATATTTTGCGATTCCGATGCAGACAGCACATCATATCCCTCCATATCTATCAATACTCCGTCTAATCTCATTTTGGGAGGTACTCCTGCAGTTAAATGCAGGTCTGATGCTTTTTTTTCATAAATTATCTGCAGCAGCTCCACCATGTCTGTAGCTTTTTTTGTCATATGCACTCCTTATTTAAACATTTAAAAAAATGTTGCGTTCATTACCTCTTCTATTGTTGTAATGCCTTCTTTGATTTTTTTAAGTCCGCTGCTCCTTAATGTTGATGTTCCTTCCTTAATAGACTGCTCTCTTATTTTTTCTAATGATGCCCCTTTTAATATCATATTTCTTATTTGATCGCTAATAGATATAATCTCATATATAGCAATCCTTCCTTTGTATCCTGTATTATTGCATCTTGAGCATCCTTTGCCTTTATATATTGTAATATTTTCTGCGTCTTCACTGCTAAAGCCTAATTCTTCTAAGGCATTAGGGGGTATATTGACCTTTTCTTTGCAATGCGGGCAAATTTTTCTTACAAGCCTTTGCGCTAATATTAAAATAAGGCTTGATGATATAAGATATTTCTCTATACCCATATCTTCCAATCTTACTATAGTGGACGGTGCGTCGTTTGTGTGAATAGTGGACAGAACGAGATGTCCTGTGAGGGCACTTCTTACGGCTATTTCTGCTGTTTCTGAATCCCTAATTTCTCCAACCATAATAATGTCCGGATCCTGTCTCAAAAAGGATCTTAATATGTTCGCAAATGTAAGCCCTATATCTTCTTTAACCATTATTTGGTTGATGCCGTTTAAATTATATTCAACAGGATCTTCAACAGTCATTATGTTAACGTTTTCTTTATTTATTTTGTTCAATGAGGCGTAGAGTGTAGTTGTTTTGCCCGAACCAGTAGGTCCGCTGACGAGTATCATGCCGTATGGAGACTGCAGTGAATGCATATATTTTTCCAAGTCATATTGCTCGAAACCTAATTCTTCCAAATTAACCATAATGTTGCTTCTGTCAAGTATTCTTAATACGACCTTTTCTCCAAATATAGTGGGCAGCGTGGATACCCTGAAATCGATATTTTTATTACTCACGTTTAATCTTATACTGCCGTCCTGAGCCAATCTTTTTTCAGATATATCTAATTTGGATATGATCTTTAATCTTGACACCAGGGCTGGCGCTACAGATTTGTTTAAGTCCATTACTGTGTATAGTTCTCCATCTAACCTATAGCGTACCCTTAAATTATTCTCATAAGGTTCTATATGTATATCGCTTGCTTTATCTTTAACGGCATTTGATATAATTAAATTAGCAAGATTTATTATAGGTTCCTTAGATGATTGAGATTCCAAATCTAACAGGTCTGTTTCCTGTTCTGCGTCATTTACAATACCGACGCTGGTAGAAGTGGAGATATTTTCTAAAATGCTGTTTAATTCATCAGATGATCTATAATATTTTGATATGGCATTTTTGATAGCATCTTCTGTTGATAGAACGGGAACAACCTTTAGTCCTGTAGCGAACCTCACATCATCAAGGGTAAAAATATTGGTTGGATCAAAGGTGGCCACTTTTATTTTTCCGTTTTCTATAGAAACAGGAACAATATTATATTTTATTGCTATCTGGGCAGGAATTTTATCAATCACCTCTTTTGGTATATTTATTGAGTATAAATCTATCAACTCCACGCCATATTGTTTGCCTAAAAATGTATACAGCGCAGATTCACTCATATATCCTTTACTAACTAATATGGAACCCAGCTTTAAATCACCCCCGGAGTTTTTCTGATATTCAAGAGCTTCTTCAAGCTGTTCTTCTGTAATTATCTTATTCCATACCAATAATTGTCCGAGTAGAGTGCTCATCTGTAAAAATTCCTTACAATATTAAGGGCAGCTTTTCTGTTAAATTCCACTCCTGTCCATATTTTAAATGAATAAAATGCCTGATTTATAAACATTTCCACCCCATTCATTGTGCATAATCCTTTAATCTTTGCTTGTTTGATCAGTTCCGTGTCTGGATATATTATATCAATAATATCGGCTTTTTCTATATTTTTTATATCAATTGGCATATTTTTATTTTTTAGACCTACTGAGGTTGTATTAATAATCATATCGGAGTCATTGAGTATATCTTCAGTATCCAATGCAGAAATATTAATTTTTATCAAACTTTGGAATTCTTTCTGCAGATTTTCGGCTTTTGAAATGGTTCTGTTTATAACATTAATCTTTTTTATACCCAACTTATACAAGGCATATATTATACCCCTTGCCGCACCTCCTGCACCCACAACTGTTATATTTTTATCTTTATAATTAAAATTATTTTTTAACGCTTCCATAAATCCCTTAAAATCCGTATTGTATCCGTATAATTTTCCATTAATATTTTTTATTGTATTTACCGACTTTAATATTCTTCAATCTTCTTCAGCCCGGTCAATTAATGGGAATGCCTTTTCTTTGTAGGGCAGTGTGATGTTT